>NZ_CP088245.1:4580000-4880000 GCF_021117275.1 Metabacillus sp. B2-18 | reverse complement strand
ACAGCAGAAACACCAACTGTTTGAATTCCTTTAGAAGATAATTCTTGAGCAAGTTTGATCGCTTCAGCATCAGTGGATCGATATGTAAAGAGAAGGACACGGTCGGCAGCTGTTAGTTCCTTCATTTCACCGTTTTGATTGAACAACGCTTCTGAACGGATAAGAGGCTCACTACTGTTAACCGCCTCTAAAACAATTCCATGTAACTCTTGAAAACCATATATATAAATCTTTCCTTCACCAACTAATGCCTGGGCAAGCAAGCGCGCACTATCCTCAATACTCAGCTCCTCTTGCTCAACAATTCGGTTAAAATGACCCGTTAACTGTGTGGAGAAAATTTTCATCAAAAATATAACCTCCTAATGTGACAAACTTCGGGGCGTGCCTGTCACCACCCGAAGTTTCTGTGACAAAATTCGGGAAGTGACAGGCACCGCTCCAACAAGTTTACCATAACAAACCTTATTATGATAAACTTAACCCAAGCAGAATTTGTCGAGAAAAGAAGATGAAAAAATGCAGGAAATATCAAGGGGGAAACGAATCCATTAGGTGATCGTTTATTTATGCTTAAAGCGCTTAATTTTAGCGTGAAAATAAATGCTAATTTTAAAATAAAGTTCGAAACATGTCACAAACAACAAAAATAACTCAAGAGGTGTAGACAATGTTAAAAGAAAAGATCTTAATTGTTGATGATCAATACGGAATTCGTATTTTATTAAATGAAGTATTTCAAAAAGAAGGATATCAAACATTTCAAGCAGCAAACGGTTTCCAAGCACTTGAAATCGTAGAAAACCACTCTCCAGACCTTGTGTTACTTGATATGAAAATCCCAGGAATGGATGGAATTGAAATTCTAAAAAGAATGAAAGTAATCGATCAAGATATCCGTGTCATCATCATGACTGCTTACGGCGAACTTGATATGATTCAAGAAGCAAAAGACTTAGGCGCACTAACACACTTTGCAAAACCTTTTGACATCGATGAAATTCGTGAAGCAGTAAAAAAGTATTTACCACTTAAAGCGAATTAATTACGAAACCTAACTTTGCAAGCATCCTGTAATATTATATTACCCTAATATATGTCGAATTGTTGCCGAAATCTTCATATATTGGTATGCTAGAAGATGTGAAAAGTGATCATGCGAAGTTACATATAAGGAAAATTATTTGGTCATGCTAGGTATGATATACTTTTCTGTATAAGAAAAATAAGGTCTATATAGGAGGATTTTTCACATGCCTTTAGTTTCAATGACAGAAATGCTTAACAAAGCAAAAGACGAAGCGTATGCAGTAGGTCAATTCAACATCAACAACCTTGAGTTCACTCAAGCGATCCTGCAAGCAGCTCAAGAAGAAAGCTCACCAGTTATTCTTGGTGTATCTGAAGGTGCTGCTCGTTATATCGGCGGATTCAAAACTGTTGTAAAAATGGTTGAAGGTCTTATCGAAGACTACAACATCACTGTACCGGTAGCGATTCACCTTGATCACGGTTCAAGCTATGACAAATGTAAAGAAGCAATCGATGCTGGTTTCACATCTGTTATGATTGATGCTTCACATGATCCATTTGAAGAGAACATTGCAACAACTTCTAAAGTTGTAGAATATGCTCATTCAAAAGGTGTATCAGTTGAAGCTGAGCTTGGAACTGTTGGTGGACAAGAAGATGACGTTGTAGCAGAAGGCGTAATCTATGCAGATCCAAAAGAGTGTGAAGAACTTGTTAAACGCACTGGTATTGATTGCCTAGCACCAGCTCTTGGTTCTGTACACGGACCATACAAAGGTGAGCCTAACTTAGGTTACAAAGAAATGGAAGAAATCGCTGGCTTAACAAACATGCCATTAGTACTTCATGGTGGTACTGGAATCCCAACTAAGGATATCCAAAAAGCTATTTCTTTCGGAACAGCTAAAATCAACGTTAACACTGAAAACCAAATTGCTTCTGCAAAAACAGTTCGTGAAGTGTTAGCTGCGAAGCCAGATGAATATGATCCACGTAAATATTTAGGACCAGCTCGTGACGCGATTAAAGAAACAGTTATCGGCAAAATGCGTGAATTTGGTTCATCTAATAAAGCGTAATAATATTTTAGGGATAAACCGCCTTGCAAAAAGGCGGTTATATTCCGAAAATTAAGAAAGCGCTAACAAATTAGTGGTAAAATCCTTCTAAACCTTTACCTAGCTGACCATAATTGATAGAATAATAGAAAACGGACTTGCCTATGCTAGTCCGTTTTCATTTGTCATCTGAGATTTTAATTCTTTTTCCGCAAATCATAACCTACAAAAACCTTTCAGTGCATCAAGTTTCCTATCTTAAGTACAGCATTTATTCACGAAGCTCTCAAAAACTGGATGGAAAAACGGATTCTTTTACAGTAAATCATTGTTGTCCAACACAATAGATGGTTTAATAATAAGAGGGTTAAAAAAAGATTATATCTTCTTAATGAATAAGTTTTACATAAGTAAGATTGTTATGTATTGACTAAGGCATATAAGGCAATAAAATAGATAAACACTTTTAAAAAGTAATAGTCGTATAACATGGTTGCTAATTTTTTAATTATGTTGACTAGATGTTTTTATTCGGAAAACATGATGGTCGTGTGATTTTATACATAGCTATGCTTAAAACAGAGCTTAGCTCACCCTTAATGTTCTTTCCGGAAAGTCAACTTCATAGAAGGGAGACTAACATGGAAAAATTAAAAGTTGCCGGTGGAGATTTACTAAAAGGTACAGTATCAATTAGTGGAGCAAAAAACAGTGCGGTTGCACTGATCCCAGCGACGATACTCGCTGAATCTCCTGTTACAATTGAGGGTTTACCAAACATTTCAGATGTGAATATATTAGGTGGTTTATTAGAGGAAATCGGTGGTAAAGTAGAGTTGAAAAACAACGAGATGGTCGTTGATCCTTCTGCGATGATTTCGATGCCTTTACCAAACGGAAAAGTGAAAAAGCTTAGAGCTTCTTACTATTTAATGGGAGCTATGCTTGGTCGCTTCAAAAAGGCAGTAATCGGCCTTCCTGGTGGCTGTCACTTAGGTCCCCGCCCGATTGACCAGCACATTAAGGGGTTTGAGGCATTAGGTGCTCAAATCACAAATGAACAAGGTGCGATCTATCTTCGTGCTGATGAGCTAAAAGGAGCTCGTATTTATCTAGACGTTGTTAGTGTTGGTGCAACCATTAACATTATGCTAGCAGCTGTATTAGCTAAAGGCAGAACAATTATTGAAAATGCAGCAAAAGAACCGGAAATCATTGATGTTGCGACATTATTAACAAGTATGGGTGCGAAAATTAAAGGTGCTGGTACAGATGTGATCCGCATCGATGGTGTTGAAAAGCTGCATGGCTGCCGTCATTCCATTATTCCTGACCGCATTGAAGCAGGAACATATATGATTATTGGTGCTGCAATGGGTAAAGAGGTCATGATTGACAATGTCATTCCTTTACACCTTGAATCCCTAATCGCGAAGCTAAGAGAAATGGGCATGCATATTGAAACAAGTAATGACCAGATATTAATCGTTGGTGGTCAAAAGGAACTAAAAGCTGTTGATATTAAAACGCTCGTATATCCTGGCTTTCCAACAGACTTGCAACAGCCATTTACTTCTTTCCTTACAAAAGCAACTGGAACAAGTATGGTAACAGACACCATTTATTCTGCACGCTTTAAACATATTGATGAACTTAGAAGAATGGGTGCAACTATTAAAGTTGAAGGCAGATCAGCAATCGTCTCGGGCCCTACTAAGCTTCAAGGAGCAAAAGTAAAAGCAAGTGACCTGCGCGCAGGGGCTGCCTTAGTCTGCGCAGGCTTAATGGCAGATGGAATAACGGAGATAACAGGTTTAGAGCATATTGATCGAGGGTACAGTCAGTTAGAAGAAAAACTAACAGGCCTTGGAGCAACAATTTGGCGTGAAAAATTAACAGAAAAAGAAATTGAACAACTTCAAAATTCGTAATAAGTTGTAAAATATGATCGTCAAGGATAAGGAACACCTTTGTCCTTGACGATCATACTTTCTTTGTAATTGCTCTATTTTTAATGGAAAATCCCAAAAATGATTGATTAAATCTAAAAAATAGGGTAAAAATAAAGAGTGCTGCATTGAATGAATAACTACAAAATCTACTTCAAGCTCACCTTCATTTCCTTCTCTATCCTAAAGTGATATGTTTATTCTTCTTTTACAACATAGAGCAAATCATCTTCATCCTAATTTGCTACTAGACAAGTTCTCACATATGAAATGAGTTTGAATGATGATCGTTTGAAAGTATGATGTATTGAAAATTGAAAAAGAGTGGTGTTTTTATGAATCAGGTTTCAATTTCTTCATTGGAACATATGAAATTGAAAGAATTATACGAGCTTGCACGTCACTATAAAGTGTCTTACTATAGCAAGCTAACGAAAAAAGAATTAATTTTTGCGATTTTAAAAGCAAATGCAGAGCAAGAAGATTTACTGTTTATGGAAGGTGTTTTGGAAATTATTCAGTCTGAAGGATTTGGTTTCTTAAGACCGATTAATTACTCACCAAGCTCAGAGGATATTTATATCTCAGCATCCCAAATCAGACGCTTTGACTTACGTAATGGAGACAAAGTTTCAGGTAAAGTTCGACCTCCTAAAGAAAACGAACGCTATTACGGGTTACTTCATGTAGAAGCGGTAAACGGTGAAGACCCTGAAACAGCCAAGGAACGTGTTCACTTCCCAGCACTAACTCCTCTATACCCAGATAGACAAATATATCTTGAAACAAAACCTAATCACCTATCTACAAGAATTATGGACCTTATTGCACCAGTTGGATTCGGGCAACGTGGTTTAATTGTGGCACCACCTAAAGCAGGTAAAACAATGCTTTTAAAGGAAATTGCCAACAGCATCACAACAAACAACCCTGAAGCAGAGCTAATCGTCCTGTTAATCGATGAAAGACCTGAGGAAGTAACTGACATCGAACGTTCAGTAGCTGGTGATGTTGTAAGCTCTACATTTGATGAGGTTCCAGAAAATCATATTAAAGTGGCCGAGCTTGTTCTTGAAAGAGCTATGCGCCTAGTTGAGCATAAAAAAGACGTGATCATCTTAATGGACAGCATCACACGTCTAGCTCGTGCTTATAACTTAGTCATCCCGCCAAGTGGCCGTACATTATCAGGTGGTATCGACCCAGCGGCATTCCACCGTCCAAAACGCTTCTTCGGTGCAGCTCGTAATATTGAAGAAGGCGGAAGCTTAACCATTTTAGCTACAGCTTTAGTTGATACAGGCTCCCGTATGGATGACGTAATTTACGAAGAATTCAAAGGTACTGGTAACATGGAGCTTCACCTTGATCGTTCTCTTGCAGAAAAACGTATCTTCCCAGCAATCGATATTCGTCGTTCTGGAACAAGAAAAGAAGAGCTTCTTATTCCTAAAGAACACCTTGAAAAACTATGGGCGATCCGTAAATCTATGACAGACACTCCTGATTTTGTTGAAAAGTTCCTAAGAAAACTTCGTCAATCAAAATCAAACGAGGAATTCTTTAGTAACTTAGATGAAGAAATGAAAAAGGCACGAACTCGGTAAATAATCAAAATAGTAATATTTAACTTCAGCTTGATTTTAGTTTAAGCACTTGTTATAATTTCATCATGTGCTTTTCTAGGAAACAGCTTGTCAGTTGGACGAGTGAGAGCCTAGATATATAACTCTGTTTCGAAAGACTCAGGGCGGAAGGAGATGAAAAGAATGAAATCAGCAATTCATCCAAACTATAATACAGTTATGGTGACATGTGCATGTGGTAACGAATTCGAAACTGGATCTACTAACAAAGAGATCAAAGTTGAGGTTTGTTCTGAGTGCCATCCATTCTACACTGGACGTCAAAAATTTGCAGATGCAGGTGGACGTGTAGATAAATTCAACAAAAAATACGGCCTTAAGTCACAACAACAATAATAAGGCTTTTTCCAAACAGGCAGGACATTTTGGCTCTTGCCTGTTTTTTCACGCCCACTTTTACAATTTTCACACTAAAATTTGGTTATCCTACATATATTGGTAGGGTTTTTGAACGTTGATACCATGTATAATACATGTCATAATAGATGATCACTTTACCAGGAATCGGTTGTCCGAGTAAACTCGGGGCAACGAAGGGAGAGGCCGTTTCAATGTATGTAATGAAGCAAAGTGGATGGCTTGAAATCATTTGCGGAAGCATGTTCTCAGGCAAATCAGAGGAGCTCATTCGTCGCGTAAGACGAGCTCAATTTGCAAAACAAGAAGTAAAAGTATTTAAACCTGTAATCGACAATCGATACAGCGAAGAAAGTGTTGTTTCCCATAACGGAACAGCCATCATATGCAAACCACTCGCTGCATCAGTTGAGATTTTTGAATATATAACAGAAAAAACAGACGTCATCGCAGTCGATGAAGTCCAATTCTTCGATGAACAAATTGTTGACGTCCTAACTCTACTAGCCGATCAAGGCTACCGCGTCCTTGCAGCTGGACTTGACCAAGACTTCAGAGGAGAACCTTTCAGCGTAGTTCCTGCCCTAATGTCACTAGCTGAATCCGTCACAAAGCTTCAAGCTGTATGCTCTGTCTGTGGATCTCCTGCAAGCCGTACCCAAAGACTCATCAACGGCAAACCAGCATCCTATGACGACCCAATCATCCTAGTCGGTGCCTCTGAATCCTACGAACCAAGATGCAGACACCACCACGAAGTACCGGGCGCACCGGTAAAGGACTTTAAGAGAGAGAGTAATGTGGTGAAGTAGGGTTGGGGTTGCGCCGCGGCGATGCCTGTCTGCGTCTAGCTGGCGGTGCCTGTCACTTCCCGGATTTTGTCGAATGGCTTGAGTGTTGTCTGACAACTAAAAAAATATTTATTTAAATTGAACAGTCCAATTTTTGATGAAATTGGGCTGTTTTTTTGTTCCGGACTGCCAAAGCAGGGTGTGAATTTTTAAATTGTAGAGATGAAGACCATTATGGCGGTTCGAATGAAGGGAGATGCTCTTCATAAGGGTGATGAATGTAAATGTCAAGCTAACGATGTACAATTTTGATCGTTTAAGAATGTACAAAATTAATCATCATCTTCTTTTTGTAAATGATCCTTAATTCTATAAGAGGGACCAACAATATTGACAACTGTTGCGTGGTGTAATACACGATCTAATATTGCATTTGCTAATTTAGAATCCTGGAACACCGCATCCCACTCTTTAAAGCTAATGTTTGTAGTTAAGATTGTACTTTTCTTTTCATATCTCAAATCAATTAGCTGAAAGAATAGTTTGGCATCTTCTTTGTCAATTGGAAGGTAACCAATTTCATCAATAATTAGTAATTTATATTCCCATAGTGCTTTAATCGAGACTCTAAGCGATTTTCTAGCTTTGCCTTTTTCAAGTTTAAGATAAGTTCATTACATTTAATAAAATAGGTACTTGTTCGTTTTTTGGCTGCAGCGATTCCAATCGAAGTCGCTAAGTGAGTTTTGCCAACACCACTAGTTCCCATGAAGATAATATTCTGTTTATCTTCGATAAAACGCAGAGAAAGAAAATCAAGAATTTGTTGTTTATTTATCGTTGGTTGAAAATCAAAGTTAAACTCATTTATCTCTTTACGGTGGGGAAAAGCCCCCACCTTAACCATTGAATTTATCATTGTTTTCTCACGAACATCTATTTCATAGTTTGTTAATTTCATCAATGTGTCAACGAGAGATAATTCATTCTTGGTACTAAAATCAATGGTATCGTTAAGATGAGTAATCATCTGTTTTAAGTTTAAATATTCTAAATTACTTACTAATTGTTGATAACTACTATTCAATTTTATACACCTCATCCATTGCCAGTAGATTCTTTTTAGCTAGCTCATCAATATCAGGATAGTCTGGCATTCCCCGTGACAATACGTCTGTATAATGTTCTTCCTTATAATTCAGCACCTTACTACTGATTCGATGTTGAGCGATCAAATCCGTGTTATAATATACATGTATGTGATCGTCATAGACTTGTAAACCAACGGTTTTCCCTTTGTATTCAGCTGGTACTGAATACTGGTTTGATTTGTACGTAATCATGCTCGCAGGGTTAACCTTTACAAGCTTGTGTTTGATCTTATAAGAGTCTCTTATTTCTTTCCTTGGTAGGGGGAGTAAGTGACTCTTTTCTTGTTTTAAAGCAAGTATTGGAATCTTTCTATTTCCTTGATTAAAACTTTGATTATGGCGTTCACAAAGCTTTTGAACAAATTGGTGAAGTCCTTCGTAAGTGAATTTACCCTGATAAGCATGAATCTCATCTAAGAGCTTCATAATACTCTCTACTTTCCCTTTTGTCCTTGGCCTTCCTGCAATACAAGGTTTGATTTCAAATCCACTATCACTGGCAAACTGTTCAAATCGTTCATTAACCACTCCTTTTGAATACTCTGTTCTATGTTCATCCATTACTGTTTTCATATTGTCCGTTAAAATGATCTTTGGTACTCCACCAATTGCTTCAAAGCACTCCATCAAAAAGGACATTAATATACTTTGTGATTTGGACATGGTTAAACCATAAGACTTAAACCTTGAATTTCCTAACACCAACACTCCTACATTAACGTGTATAATCTCCCCATCACACGTTATGTATTTTATGTTCTCCTTCCAGTCGAATTGAGCCTGTTCCCCCGGAGGGGTTTCATAACGAACAACAGATTGTGTTGCTTGAGTTCTTTTACCATCGGTAAAATATGCTTGGAACTCAGGTTTGTTTGATATGTATCGTCGGAAAGATGACTGGGAACAGTTCAAACTATGGTTATCCTTTAAGTACTCCCAAAGAACTCTCTTGTAGTAAAAAGTTTGTATTGAATCCTTTGAGAGTAGGTCTGATATAACACCATATAACTCATCTATTCTAGATTTTCTATTACGGGTTTTACTTGGCCCCTTTCCATTTAAATATCGATCCACAGTCCTCCGATCTACTCCCAATTCTCGCCCTATCTTACTTTTATTTATTTTCATGTTTTAAGCTCTCCATTAGAAATTTTAACTTTGGTAAATCTTCTAGACTTTTTACTTCTATCTCTGTCGTTAAATCTAGCTGTACATGCATTCTCTCCACCTCAAACTAAGTATGCATGTACATCACAAAACTGTACATTCTTATGTAATCATCTTTGTTCATTTTTAAATTAGCATTTATATGATGAAGACTATTATGGCGGTTCGAATGAAGGGAGATGGTCTTCATAGGGGTGATGAAGACCGTTATAGCGTTTCAAAAGAAGGGAGATGGTCTTCATAGGGGTGATGAAGACCGTTATAGCGTTTCAAAAGAAGGGAGATGGTCTTCATAGGGGTGATGAAGACCATTATAGCGTTACGAAAGAAAGGAGATGGTCTTCATAAGAGAGATGAAGACCAACATAGCGGCTTGAAAGAAGGGAAATGGTCTTCATAGTAGAGATGAAGACCATTACAGCGTTTCGAAAGAAGGGAGATGGTCTTCATAAGAGAGATGAAGACCAACATAGCGTCTTGAATGAAGGAAAATGGTCTTCATCCACCCCCATACGTCCTCATTTCCCCTCATGAAAAGAAAATCATCGGGCATCCTACAAACTAGGAGGTGCAAAAAATGAAAAAGGTACTTATCTTATCTATCCTCTGCTTTTGTATGGCAGGCTGCCAGTTTCAAGCAGGAGAACGCTATGAGCCCCAACAAGAAGACGTAAACGGGTTAAGATTGATGAGGGATGGTCATGGCACATATGATAACCAAGAGCTCGACGATGAGCAGTTTGTTCCAAACCAAAACCCAAATTTCATTGATCTAACAGAAACAAGACCCGACAAAGGGGATGACCAAAGTAAATTAGAAGAGGCAATTATGAATGACGATACCTTATCATTAGGAAGAGTCAACATGAATGCAAACCATATAAATGTGACGGTATATACAACTGAGGATCTTTCAAAAAAAGAAATGAAGGAGAAAACGAAGGAAATTCATAAAAACATGATTACGGCTTTACCAAGATATCGAATAGATGTAAATGTAGAAAAGAAATAAGAGGGGGCATTTCGCCCCTTAAAAACCTAAAATAGAACTAATTAACCCTTTTCTGCGCGATGGCTTCGCTGGTGCTTTTGTTTGATCAAAAACAAGAGAAGGATCTTTACCAAATTCTTGTTTTTTCGAAAGTTTTTCTTGCTCAAGCTCTTCAATTCGAAGCTCTAGCTTTTTAATTGTGCTTTGTAATTCTTCCATCTCTCTTCGATGTTGAAGAAGTTGGTAGGATACGACTCCATCAGCCTTGCTTTGAACTTTTCGTTCTACTTCTTCGATCCTTTGTGTTAAGGAATCTACTTTGCTTTCATCTAATGATACCATTTGAGTAATAGTCCCCTTTCGTGTTTGCTCATTAGCAGGTGTTGGGGTGACTGTCGGATTGTTTTGCAGTTGTTTTAATCTCTCTATATCTGCATCTGAAAATTGATAGTGTCCCAGCTCGTTTTTCTCTAGCTCCAAATCTAACTGATCTACCCATCTCATTAACGTTCTTCTCGAAACCCCAAGTGACTTTGCAACAGCAGCTGTACTCATCTTTTCTCCTCCCCTGATACTGATATAAGTACAAGTCCAAAACTCCTCGTTGCGCCAATCCTAAGAACAGAAATTGTTAAGGAACTTACTAGAGTAGAATTTCGACCTAAAAAGAAAGTTCCCTTCACATTAGACAAAACAAGAACCAATTCGGCAAAGAAAGTGGATGTTTTACATATTGTGAAGGGTTCGACAAATTTCGGGAAGTGACAGGCACCCAAACCAAACAGTTCGACAAAACTCGGGAAGTGACAGGCACCACAACCCAGAAAATTCCCACAATTCTATTGACAGTTCCCCTTACTTCTCATACAATTGAAAACAATTATCAATTGCGTTTGGGAGGAAAGAATTTTGGATAAGAAGTTACATCATCGTAGAGGGTTATTATTATCAGTTTTTATTTTTATTTTATCTTCAGTTTTGCTAGGGTGTGCTAATAGCAGTGAAGAAGTAGCAGGCTCAGAGGAAAAAGGCGAAGAAAATATGCTGACGTTTGCTTGGCCTAGAGATATAGGTGAAATGAATCCGCATGTGTATAATCCTTCACAATTATTTGCGCAATCAATGGTATATGAACCATTAGTTAGCTATCAAGAAGGTGGAGAGCTAAAACCGCATCTTGCAGAGTCTTGGGATATTTCTGAGGATGGTAAGGAATATACGTTTCATCTTCGAGAAGGTGTAAAGTTTTCTGATGGAACGAGCTTTAATGCCGAAGTTGTGAAAAAGAATTTTGATACCATTTTAAATCATTTAGATATGCATAGCTGGTTAGGGTTTCTATCAAAAATTGCTTCAACTGAAGTTGTTGATGAAAGTACATTCAAGCTAACTTTAACAGAAGCTTATTATCCAACCATTCAGGAATTAGCCGTTGTTCGACCAGTTCGATTCTTAGGCGAAGCAGGGTTTCCTGAGGATGGTGATACTTCAAAAGGTATCGTAGAACCAGTCGGAACAGGTCCATGGGTGCTAGAAGACTATAAAGTAGATGAATATGCAGTTTTCAAGCGTAATGAAGAGTACTGGGGTGAGCTTCCAAAAGAAGAGAAAATCACTGTGAAAGTTATTCCTGATGCCGAAACAAGAGTTCTAGCGTTTGAAAAAGGTGAAATCGATCTCCTTTATGGTGAAGGAACAATTAGTTTAGATGCTTTCAAACAGTTAGAATCAACAGAAAACTATGAATCTAGTATTTCTGAGCCAGTTGCAACAAGACAGCTTGTTTTAAATTCGAAGAAAGAACAGCTTTCTGATGAAAAAGTACGCCAAGCGTTACATTATGCATTTAATAAGGAAGCTTTAGTTGAGGGTGTTACGTCAGGTTATGAAGAAAAAGCAGACTATATCCTGCCAACAAACTTACCTTATACAAAAGACAATGGTGCAACTGTCATTGATTATGATGTAGAAAAAGCAAAATCGTTATTAGACGAAGCAGGTTGGACGCTTTCTGAAGGAGAAACGGTTCGTGAAAAAGATGGACAACCTCTTGAATTTGAGCTAATGTATGACTCAGCAGAACAAATTCAAAAAACAATGGCTGAAGTGATTCAATCTGAATGGGCAGCAATTGGTGTAAAATTAAACATTGTAGGAGTTGAACTAACTGAGCAGGTTCAACGCTTTAAGGATAATGAATTTGACGTGAATTTCTTTAGTAACTATGGAGCTCCTTATGATCCACACACGTTCTTAAACGTTGTTGCGTCAGAAGGATTTGGATTTAATGAGGCAATATCAGCTTATCCAAACAAAGCTGATTTATTGAAACAAATTGCAGAGGTTCCTAAGACAACTGATGAGGCACAACGTCAGCAGCTATATACATCAATCTTAACATCGATACAAGAACAGGGAGCGCTTATTCCTATTTCTTATATTAAGAAAACTGCAATCTATCAAAAGGATGTAACGAACTTTACTTTCCCTGCTAATCGTGATGAGCATCCATTTACAAATATTAGCACGAAGTAGGAAGTAGTAGTATCAGGAGGTATTTATGGGCACTTTTATTTTAAAGCGAATGTTCTCGATCGTTCCGGTTTTTCTTTTGGCAGCACTTGTGACAACCGGAATGATTCATCTTTCACCGGTAGATCCGGCTGAAGCTTATTTAACTGCGGCCCATATTCAACCAACTGATGAACTCTTGGAACAAAAAAGACAAGAGTTTGGCTTAGATCAGCCATTTTTCATTCAATATGTAAATTCTATTATAAAGATATGCCAGCTTGATTTTGGCATATCTTATGTTTCGAATAAGCCTGTTTGGGATGAGGTCATCACTCGAATTCCAGCTACTATTCAGTTAGCACTGGGCAGTATTTTAATAGCGATCCTTGTTAGTGTTCCTCTTGGCTTTCTTGCTGGAATAAAGAAAAATAGTATGATAGATCACTTTAGTCGATTTCTTTCCTTTATAGGGGCTTCCATCCCCTCTTTTTGGCTTGGATATCTTTTTATTTTTTTCTTTTCTGTAAAGCTCGATCTATTTCCAGTTGAAGGAACCGGAACATGGCAGCATCTTGTTCTACCTTCAGTAACCCTGGCTCTTCCGTTAATTGCGATTTACACAAGATTGTTACGTGCTAGTGTGCTTGAAAATATGAATGAGCCTTATGTGCTTTATGCGAGAACAAGGGGAATTAAAGAAAAAACAATTATGGCGAAGCATGTGTTAAGGATTGCGATTTCGCCGATGATTACCGGGTTAGGAATGAATCTTGGAAAACTTTTAACAGGTACCATTATCGTTGAAGCTGTTTTTTCTTGGCCTGGCTTTGGTCGTTATTTTATTGAAGCGATTTTTAATCGTGATATACCAGTTATTCAGTGCTATGTGTTGATTGGAGCAAGTTTGTTTATTATTAGTAATTTACTAGTAGATGTGATTCAAATGGTGATAGATCCGCGCATTTCCAGGAAAGTAGGCTACAAGCAATGATAAGAAGAATACGCCAAATTTTCATCAGTCAAAAAATAATTCCGATCTGCTCGATTATTTTAGGTATTCTTTTCTTCATTGCTATATTTGCTCCTTGGATTGCACCTAATGATCCAATCGCAGTTAACATAGTGAATAAATTACAGCCTCCATCATGGGAATATCCTTTAGGGACGGATCAGCTAGGAAGATGTAATTTATCAAGAATATTATATGGTGCCCGTATATCACTAGGATTTGCCATTTTAATTTTTATCTCATCTATTCTAATTGGTTTGATCGTCGGGACCTTTTCAGGATATAAAGGCGGCTGGATTGATCACGTTTTAATGAGGTTTTGTGATGGAGTGATGGCTTTTCCAAACTTGATCCTTGTTCTTGGCCTTGTAGGTATTTTTGGACCTGGGCTAACACAAGTCATTATCGCCATTATGCTTGTGCAATGGGTTTATTATGCACGGATGTTCCGGGGGATGGTCCTAAGCTTAAAGGAGCAGAACTTTATTGCTGCTGCAAAGGTGAGTGGATCTTCTCAATGGAAAATTATTAAAAATCATATTGTTCCAAACGTCCTTCCACCGCTTGTTGTGATGGGAACATTAGAAATGGGCTGGGCGATAATGGATATATCGGCCATGTCGTTTCTCGGATTGGGCGTTCAGGCTCCTACACCAGAGTGGGGTGCAATGATTCATGAAGGAAAGTCGTACATACGAACGAATCCTGAATTAATGCTCTATCCGGGCTTGTTCATTATGGTAGTCATCATTACATTCAATTTATTAGGCGAAGCATTGTCAGAGCGTTACGGTGTAAAACGTAGATTTTAACAAAGGATGAGAAGGTTGGAAACAGAACAGTCAAATGTGCTACAGGTCAAAGATTTACATGTAAAGGTAAAAACGAAAAATAGTGAGGTTTCTCTAGTTCAAGATCTTAATTTTGAATTAAAGCGTGGAAGTGTTCTTGGTCTTGTTGGAGAAAGTGGATGCGGTAAAACCGTTACAAGTATGTCCATCCTTCAGCTTCTTGACAGAAAAACATCAACAATTGAAGGGAGCATAACATTACAAGGTCGTGAATTGAACGGTTTGGGTGACAAAGATATGCGGAAGATACGTGGCAAGGATATCGCGTTTATTATGCAAAAACACCTGTTTTTACCATTGGTCATCAATTTGTTGAAACGATTCGCTCTCATACAAATTTTAATAAAAAACAAGCAATAGAGCTTGCGATCGAAGCAATGAACTCTGTGAATCTACCTGACCCTGCAAAACTGCTAAAATCCTATCCTTTTCAATTAAGCGGAGGTATGCTTCAGCGTGTGATGATTGCCATTGCAGCTTGTACCCATCCAGCTGTTATTATTGCCGATGAACCAACTACTGCACTTGATGTGAAAAATCAAAAAACAGTATTACATCATTTAGATGCGATTCGCTCTAAATATGGCTCGGCTATTCTTTTGATTTCCCATGATCTGGGGGTTATCTCAGAAATGGCAGATGACGTAGCGGTCATGCAAAATGGTAAAATCGTTGAAAAAGCAGATGTGTTTCAGCTATTTGATGAGCCGCAGCATGAATATACAAAGAAACTATTGCATGCACGACCACTACTACATGTAAAGGAAACTGTCATTTGAGATTGAGGGGGAGAAAAATGAGTTTATTACAAGTAAATAACGTAACTCATAGCTACGGATCTCAATCCTTTTTTAAGTGGAAAGACCGTTCGAAAAAGATTCTTTCCGATATTTCCTTTTCTATTGAAGAAGGAACCTGTTTAGGAATGCTTGGTTCAAGCGGGGCTGGTAAAAGTACTTTAGGTAAAGTGATACTTGGATTAGAACAACCACAAAAAGGTGAAATTCTTTTTCAAGGCCATGATCTTTATAACGTTGATAAGCGTACTCTTCATAAAATTCGCCGTGATCTTCAAGTAGTATTCCAGGATTCCTACTCTTCCGTTAATCCTCGACTGACGGCAGAACGCATTATTGCCGAGCCTTTAGAAAACTATGAAAAGCTAACGGTGAATGAACAAAAGCGAACGATTATTGAGTTGCTGGAAAGAGTAGGTCTAAGCGAAAAGGACCTAAAAAAATACCCGAACCAATTTAGCGGTGGCCAATTACAAAGAATCAACATCGCAAGAGCCATCTCCCTAAAGCCTAGCTTGATCGTATTAGACGAATCTGTCAGCAGTCTTGATATGGTGAATCAAACACTTGTTTTAGAATTACTAAAAGAGCTAAAGAAAGACTTTGGCTTATCTTACTTCTTTATTACACACGACATAAAAGCCGCTTATGAAATTAGCGATAAAATTGGCTTGCTAGAAAAAGGAGAATTAGTAGAACTCTACCACGACAAAACTCAATTCTTCACCTCAAACCACCCCGTCGCAAAAGAAATGAGAAACTCTATCCTTGCCGAGCACCCACGAAACCGCACAGTAAGGGACAGCGGCTCGTTTGGTGACAAAGGGACAGGTCCCGCGTATAAGATCCTATGACAAAGAAGGGACGGAGGGACAGGTTCCTTGACCCGCGAATAGGAATGTACGGATCGGGATTTGTACAAAGAAGGAGTGTCCACTATTTGGACACTCCTTTTTATGTGCCATTTGTATGGTGTGTAAACATGTTTTAGCCGACAAAACTCGGGGGGTGACAGGCACCACCAACCCAAAGTACCTAGTCCTGTTCGACAAAACTCGGGAAGTGACAGGCACCACAAAAAAGTGGGACAAGGAACCTGTCCCCACATCACCCCTCATACAACTCCAACGGCAGGCCATCAGGATCTTTAAAAAATGTATATTTCTTGCCGGTAAATGGATCGATTCGAATTTCTTCGACTTCTACATCTTTTCCTATGAGCTCATTAACAGCCTCATCAATATTGTCCACTTCAAAAGCGAGGTGTCGTAATCCTGCTGCTTCGGGCTGATTTGGTCTGCCAGGGGTATCTGGGAAAGAAAATAGCTCAATTTGATAGGTGTCATGAACAATCAAATCTAATTTATACGACTTCCGTTCTTCGCGATAAACTTCCGATATAACAGGAAATCCAAGGACCTCTGTGTAAAACTTCTTTGATTTATCATAATCAGAACAAATAATCGCAACATGGTGGATTTTATTGATTTTCATATTTTAACTTCTCTCCCTAAATATGTAATAAAGTCACTGTTTTTCACAAATCATATTATAATGAACTATATTTAGTCAATTTGCTTTTGACGCTTATTGTGACCTATACTATAATTATAATGTTATGCATGAAAATTGAGGTGAACATGTGTGTTAGATCGTTTACAATCGGTAGAAGACCGTTATGAAAAGTTAAATCAGCTTTTAATGGATCCAGATATTATTAATGATTCAAAAAAGCTACGTGAATATTCAAAAGAACAATCAGATCTACAAGAAACTGTGGAGGCTTACCGCGAATACAAAGAAGTCCGTGAGCAAATTTCTGATACAAAATCAATGCTTGAAGAGAAGCTTGATGCAGAAATGCGTGAAATGGCGAAGGAAGAGCTTTCCGAGTTAGAAGAACGTGAAGAAGAATTAACAGCTCGTCTTAAGCTTTTACTTGTTCCAAAAGATCCTAATGATGATAAAAACGTTATTATGGAGATCCGTGGAGCAGCGGGTGGTGATGAGGCTGCATTGTTTGCGTCTGATTTATACCGTATGTACAGCCGTTTTGCTGAGATGCAAGGCTGGAAAACAGAAGTAATGGAAGCAAACGCAACAGGTACCGGTGGTTATAAAGAAATTATCTTTATGATCAATGGTAAAGGTGCTTATTCAAAGTTGAAATTTGAAAACGGTGCCCACCGTGTACAACGTGTTCCTGAAACAGAATCAGGTGGTCGTATTCATACTTCAACTGCGACAGTTGCTGTTTTACCAGAAGCTGAAGAAGTAGAAGTGGAGATCCATGAAAAAGATATTCGTGTTGATACATTTGCATCAAGTGGTCCAGGAGGACAAAGTGTTAATACAACAATGTCAGCTGTTCGTTTAACACACTTACCAACTGGTACAGTTGTATCGTGTCAGGATGAAAAATCACAAATCAAAAACAAAGAAAAAGCGATGAAGGTACTTCGTGCTCGTGTTTATGATAAATTCCAACAAGAAGCACAAGCTGAGTACGATCAAAACCGTAAGCTTGCGGTTGGTACTGGTGACCGTTCAGAGCGTATTCGAACATATAACTTCCCGCAAAACCGTGTAACAGACCACCGAATCGGTTTAACGATTCAAAAGCTTGATCAAATCTTAGAAGGTAAGCTTGATGAAGTCGTGGAAGCACTTATCGTTGAAGATCAATCAAGCCGCCTTGAAGCTGCGGAAGATTAAAATAAACATGAAATTTGTGTACGAAGCCCTAAATTGGGCTTCTTCTTTTTTAAAGGAAGCGGGAAGAGATGAAAATGCAGGAGAATTATTGCTGCGCCACCATCTAGAGATGGAGCGGGCAACATTATTGTCTAATTTGAGACTGGTCCTCTCAGAAAAGCAAATCCACGCATTTCAAGCTGATGTGAAAAAACATGCAGAAGGACAGCCTGTTCAATACTTAATCGGATATGAAGAGTTTTATGGCAGACGTTTTCTTGTTAATAAAGAGGTGTTAATACCAAGGCCGGAAACAGAGGAGCTTGTTGAAGGGATTTTACAAAGAGCCTCTCAGCATTTTGAGGGGGAGCAAAAACTAAATGTCGTCGATGTTGGGACAGGTAGCGGTGCAATAGCCATTACATTGGCTCTTGAAAACCCGAATTTCCGTATCTCAGCTGTTGATATTGCAGAGGAATCTCTTCAAGTAGCACAGCAAAACAGCAGAGAACTACATGCTGAAGTCGAGTGGCTTCACGGAGATTTACTAGAACCTGTTAAAAATAAAATCGATATCTTAGTATCAAATCCACCTTATATTCCAGATTGGGAAATCGAAACACTATCACCTGTTGTGAAGGATCATGAACCAATGCGGGCATTAGCTGGTGGCGAAGATGGCTTGGATTTTTATAAAAGATTGATCATTGACATGCAAAGCCTGCTAAATCCAAAAGCATTAATTGCGTTTGAAATTGGAGCAGGACAGGGGAAGGATGTTAAGGCTCTTCTTGAACAAGCACTTTCGACAAAGGCCAAAGTAGAAGTTGTTTACGATATTAATGGTAAAGATCGCATGGTATTTGCAACAATTTAAAGAATAGAACCCTTGGTAAAACAGGGCTCTATTCTTTTTTAAAAACTATAAAACTATTTTTTTAAAAATATAGTTTAAGAATCTCTCACGCTGACTATACTGTCTACTACAAGGGAGGCGTGAGGAAATGAAAAAACAACAATTAGCACTTATATATATATTCTTATTATTCTTTGGAGCAATAGCAAATGTTTATAAAGAGCCGGTGGAAGCTAGCACACAGGAACCGGTAGTGATACCAGATGAAGCGATTCGCTTACGAATTCTAGCAAATAGTAATTCTGATGAAGATCAAGAGTTAAAGAGAAAAGTTCGCGATGAAGTAAACAAGGAAATCACAGAGTGGGTTGCAGAATTAACTTCAGTAGAAGCAGCTGAAGAGTTAATAGAATCAAGACTACCGGAAATCGAAAACATCGTTGCACGTGTACTAAAAGAAGAAAACATGGAGCAAGAGTATACAGTAGATTTTGATCATGATGTAAGCTTTCCAACAAAGCTTTATGGTAACTTCATTTATCCAGCAGGTGAATACGAAGCAATCTTAATTAGCCTTGGTGAAGCAAAAGGCGCTAACTGGTGGTGTGTCCTATTCCCGCCACTATGCTTCCTAGACTTCTCAAACGGAGAAGCCGTACAAGCTGAAGAAACAGAAAAAACAAACGAAGCAAGCAAAACAACAGAAGAAGTCGCATCACTAGTTGTCGACGAAGAAGAAGACAAGCAAGAAGTAGAAGTGAAATTCTTTTTGGTTGAGTGGTTTGAAGGGTTGTTTTCGTGAAGGGTGCCTGTCACTCCCCGAAGTTTGTCGAATACAAAAAGCCGGAGTGATAATCACTCCGGCTTTTTTGATCGATTTATTCTACTGTTACTTCAACTTGAATTTCTTCATCTGCTTCAACTGTTTCTTCTTCCACAGCTGTTGCGTGAACAGCAGAGTTTGCATGTGCATGTAATTTTGCCATGTTACTAGCGTGTTCGTTTGCTTTTGCTGCTGCTTTATTTTTGCTAGAAGTATTTACTTCAACAGTTTTACTAGCTTCATCTTCAGTAGTTTCTATCGTTGCTTCTTCAGTTGTAGCTTCTTCTACAGTCGTTTCGCTATCTTCGTTAACGTTCGTAGACTCTTCCGTACCTTCTTCAGTTGAACCCTCTTCTACAATTGTCTCGTTTTCTTCGTTAACATCTGTAGACTCTTCCGTACCTTCTTCAGTTGTGCCCTCTTCTACAGTTGTTTCACGATCTTCATTAACGTCAGTAGCTTCTTCTGCATCTGCATCAGTCGCAGCATCTTCTTCTACAGTCGTTTCACTTTCTTCGTTAACATCTGTACCTTCTTCAGTTGCATCAGTTTCTACAGTAGATTCACTATCTTCATTAACATCAGTAGCTTCTTCAGTTGTTTCTTCAGAAGTATTCTCTTCTACATCTGTTGCCACTTCTTCTTCAGCTACAGCGTGAACAGCAGCATTTTTATTTGCATGCAATTTTGCATTGTCACTAGAATTCTCATATGCTTGTGAGTTTGCTTTGTTTGCTGCAGATTTATTTTGCTTTTCTGTTTCTTCAACAACTTCTGTTTGTTCCGCTTCAGTTACTTCAGGTTGTACTTCTGCCTCCATTTTTTGAGCTTTTACTTTCGTTTTTCCGTGTACAGCTGAATTTGCAGCAGCATGTTCTTTTGCTGTTGCATTAGCTTTAACACTAGCCTGTGATTTGCCAGCTTTCACTTCAACTTTTTTAGCTTCCACAACTTTTACCGTTTTTACTGCTTTAGCATCCTTCGGTCCTGCTGCTTCACTAATTTGACCTCCAGCAAAAATTCCTACTGAAACAATTCCTGCTAATACCGCTGTTTTTACCACATTCATTTTTAACATATCATTCTCTCCTTTTTCTATTAAAAAATGTATTTACAATAGTTTTAGAAAAAAGGAGTATCTTGTGGTGGCGGCGATGGAGGTGCATGATCCCATTGATTGCGGAACTGGAGCTGCTTAGAAATAAGTGGCTGAACCCGCTTAACGATCAAGTACGCTTCTGCATTTACTATGAATTTATCAAATGTACTATTTGCATTTGATCCTTTGCTCGTTCTGTCCTTTGATGATCCTTCAGAAGATTTCTGAGAAACAGAAGAGTGAGGGTTGATTGCCTTAATTGGAACATTGTTTTCCTTTTTAATAGGGAGTTCATCTTCCTTCTTAGGTTCCACATTCACTTCTTCTTTACTAGTGTCGGCAGGTTTAACGTCATCACCTTTTTCGGATGCTTTTGATGTAGTCTCTTTAACAGAGTGTGTAGTAGTAACAACAGTCTGTGAAGGAGATTTCACTTCAATTTCGGCCTTCTTTTCAGTAGCAGAGGATTTCTTTTCTGTCTGTTCTGAAGGCTGGTTGCTGTTAACCGTTTTTTCCTTTTCTTCTTTCACTTTATTAACAGCTTGTTTTGCCTTATCACTTGCCTTCTCAGGAAGCTGCTTAGTGTTGCTCGTTTTATCACTAGCTTTCTCAGGAAGGGGCTTTGCTTTACTAGCTTTTTCACTTGCCTGAGCCGGAAGCGTTTTCTCAACCTTGTTCTGTACAGGTTTTTCCGGTTTCGCTTGTGGTGATGGAGTAGGTTTGGAAATTTCCTTTTTTACCGTGTCCACTTTTTGTTGAGCATTTTGAGCATTCTTATTCTCAGCCTGACCGTTATCCTTAGCAAAAGTATCATCAGGAAAAGCAAAGGCTACAAAACTGACCAAAGCAACAAATAATAAATGACGGAATTGCATGATTTCACCACCTTTCCGTTGAAAAATGCACCATATATACTCTTCGTGTAGATGTGTAGGAATATGTAGGTAGTGCCTGTCACTTCCCGAAGTTTGTCGAAGAAAATCTATGAATAAATCTAGCTTTCTCCTCATAGAGTTTAGTAGAGAAAACAAAATGGGGTGAAAGTATGTTATTTCAGTTAAAAATAGCAGAGGAAAAGGATCTTGGTAGATTAACAGATTTTATTGAGAAAGCAGGACTTAGTTCAGAAGGTTTGGATAGTATAATAGATTATTTTGTGATGTTGGAGGATGGTAATCATGAGGTTGTGGCCTGTATTGGGGTGGAACCGCTGAATACTCATGGATTGCTGCGTTCTCTCGTTGTTTCGGACAAGCTAAAGCAGGCACATATTGTGACACTTTTTCAAAGCATTCAAACGTTAGCAGAGAAAAAGGGAATTGAGAATTTATACCTTGTGACAAACAAAGAAGCATCTGTACATTTTCTAGCATTAATGGGCTTTAGCCAAATCGAATCAGATGTGATTCCGGATGAAATGTTAACCTTAGATCATATGAGTGGTTCACTTGAAGATCCAAATGCAAAGATTATGGTGAAATCCTCTTAATTTTCTAATATCCACATAGTTATTCACAATAATAACAGCCTTATCCACAAATTGTGGATAAGGCTTGTTTTATTGTGAGTCTTCTTTTATACTTTCTAGAGTTAAACCTCTACATTTAGGCAAGAAATGTAGGTGAAAGTACGGATTTTAAGGGAGTTAATAGAAAATGAACACGAATCTTTGGACTGTGGATGACTTAACTGACTTATCCACTAGTTATCCACAAATTACACAGGCAGCTAAAATGTTAAAAGAAAACGAGGTTGTTGCCTTTCCTACCGAGACTGTTTATGGACTTGGAGCAAATGCGTGCTCTGATGAAGCGGTCCGTAAAATATTTGAAGCAAAGGGGCGCCCAAGTGATAATCCATTGATTGTCCATATTGCTTCACAAGAAAAGCTGAACGATATTGTACAGGATATCCCTGACTATGCAAATCTGTTGATCAAGGAATTTTGGCCGGGCCCGTTAACATTAGTTTTGAGAAAAAAAGGAGAGCTCTTATCAGACTTCGTTACAGCGGGGCTTGATACGGTTGGAGTGAGAATGCCCGATCACCCAATTGCCTTAGCGTTAATAAAAGAGGCAGATGTCCCAGTCGCGGCACCAAGTGCAAATCGATCAGGAAAGCCAAGTCCAACCCAAGCTTCGCATGTATACCATGATCTTAAAGGTAGAATCAGTGGGATTGTTGATGGGGGGCCAACTGGAGTTGGTGTTGAATCAACGGTTGTGGATTGTACCTCAACCATTCCAACGATCTTAAGACCTGGTGGAGTAACGAAGGAGCAATTGGAAACAGTTGTTGGTGAAGTGAGTGTGGACCAGGCATTACTTGAAGAAGGTCATGCACCAAAGTCTCCCGGCATGAAATACACACATTATGCTCCAAACGCACCTGTTATTGTCGTTGATGGAAGTCGTCCGTTTTTACAAACTCTTATCAACCAATATGAAAAGAACGGTAAAAAAGTAGGTGTGTTAACAACAGAGGAAGGGAAAACTGAGCTTCAGGCTGCAAAGGTAATAGCATGCGGAACACGGGAAGACCTCCAAACTGTAGCAGCTAATCTTTATGATGTGTTAAGAAAATTTGACCAAGAAGAAGATGTTGATCTTATTTTAAGTGAAAGTTTTCCACAGGCCGGTGTTGGTGAAGCCATTATGAATAGGCTTTTAAAAGCAGCTGGAAACCAAGTTATTGTAGAAGAATAATCAAGCTCCTTAATACTATGTTCTAATCAGAATCGGGTGCGCATAAGGTTAATTAGGCGTGTCCGAGGAGGGGGAAAATGAACATAGAATCAATATTGGGAGAACTCGTTACATTATTTATTATGGCACTGGCACTAGGTATGGACGCTTTTTCGGTCGGCCTTGGCATGGGCTTAATTAGGCTGCGAATGCGGCAGATTTTTTACATAGGAATCACAATCGGCGTTTTTCATATATGGATGCCACTTGTCGGGATGTTAATTGGCCGTCTACTAAGTGATACGTTTGGAACAATTGCTACTTTATTAGGCGTTACTCTACTTATTTTATTAGGTATTCAGATGATATTTGCATCGTTTAAAAAAGATGATGAGCCGCTCATTACACCCGTAGGATTCGGTTTAATTGTTTTTGCCTTAAGTGTCAGTTTAGATAGCTTTTCAGTTGGTTTAAGCTTAGGAATCTACGGGGCCAAAACCTTTCTAACAGTCATGATGTTCGGAGTTGTTAGTATGGTGTTAACGTGGATTGGGTTATTGGTTGGCAAGCGTGTCCAAAATTGGTTAGGTGCCTATAGTGAAGCGCTTGGTGGAAGTATTCTGCTTGCGTTTGGTTTAAAGCTTTTATTTCCTTTTTAATTTCTCAAAGGTTCAAATCATTTATGGTTTGATCCTTTTTTAAAATACATAAAACCTGAAAGTGAATGGTGAACAAATATGGTTGAATTTTTCTCTCTTTATATGACAACTCTTAAACAACATCGAACAATTCGAGTATATGTACCAAAGCATTATGATAAGGGTGAAAAACGTTATCCTGTGTTGTACATGCATGACGGTCAGAATGTATTTCGTGATGACGAAGCGATTGGTGGCGTTTCATTAGGGCTCGAACATTATCTTAATAAAAAGGATTATGAGTTAATCGTGGTGGCGATTGATCAAAACCCTGAGGAGCGCATGAATGAATATTGCCCTTGGGAAATTGGTGAATATAGCAGGAAGCATTTTGGACAGGTTGATTTACCAGGAGGTAAGGGGAAGGATTATGTTGATTTTATTATCAATGACCTTATGCCGTTTATTAATGAAAAATACCGGACGTTAAGCGATCAAAACTCAATAGCTGGTATTTCGCTTGGAGGATTAATATCAGTTTACGCAGCATGTAGTTATCCACAGGTTTTCCACAAAGTTGCTGCAATCTCCTCAGCTTTTTTACGAAATCAGGAAGAAATCGAAAAATACATTCAGCATTCAAGTATATCAGATGTAAAAGGCATTTATATGGATTGTGGAGACAGTGAAACAAATGATGAAATGAAAAATAAAGAATTTGTATCATCAAACAAAAGGGTTTATCAATTACTGAATAACAAAGTGCCGAATGTGAAATTTAATATTATTCCTGAAGGGCGTCATCACTATGAGGATTTTAAAAAAAGGGTGCCGTCTTTACTTGAATTTATAAAGTAACAAAGAGGTGAGCACACCTCTTTGTTTTAACTTGAAACTTGCAAAAATGTTTTTTCGTACGAAGATCTAATTTCTTCAATGTTCAAATGGTTCCCAATTAAAATCATAATTGGTTTTTGACTAGTTGTTCCCTCTACTTTATCCACCGCAAGCTTTTTTGAAGCAAATTGGAACGAGTAAAGAGCAGAGTCACCTTTAAATTGAATGATCCCTTTCCCACGTAACACGTCGTTAGGCAGTTCTTTTAGCCACTTCTCGAATTCCTTTTTCTCCACAATAGGCAAATCTTCCAGCTTAATCGCCTTAATGGCAGCATGATTTACATGATCGTGAGAATGGTCATGATCGCAGTTAGAAGAACAGCCACATGTTTTAGGTTCTTGGGATAACTTCAATGTTCTAATTCTTGTTTGAAGAAGCACATCTGCTGGAACCTCACCAAAGCTAGATTGCACAACAGGAACATCATGGGTGATTAGCTTGTTTATTTGTAAATTGATTTTTTCCAGCTTTTTATCTGAAACAAGATCTGTTTTATTTAAAATAATGAGTGAAGCACTTGTAATTTGTTCTTTTAATAACGTACGAATTTTCTTTGAGCTAGAAAAAATACTTTGATAGTCAAGGTAATTGCTAGCATCAACTAAACTAATAATCGAAAGTAGAGAGAATCTATCAATATATTCCGGAGTGGCTAAAGCCTCCACAATTTCATTCGGATTTGCTACACCAGTTCCTTCAATAAGTAACACATCAACAGGATTTTCCACAAATTGATTCAAGGTCATCTTTAAGTCATCCTGAATCGAACAGCAAATACAGCCGTTAAGAAGCTCGTACATTTTTTCATCTTCAAAAAGATGATTTTCTACATTTGTATCGCCAAGCTCGTTTAAAATAATGCCGAGCTTTTGGTCACGTTTTTTACATTCATCTACAATTCTCTTCAGAACAGTAGTTTTTCCGCTTCCTAAAAAACCGCTTAGTATATAGACTTCAACAGGCTTGTTCATCAAATCCCTCCATTTAGTAGGAAACATAACGATTCAATTTCTTTCATCATATTTTATTCTAGTACCTTCGACAACGTTATAGCAGAAATTTACAAAAACTTTACGAAATCTACAAATTCTGTAAAAGATTCCTTAACATTTGAGCTCTATCATAAGGATATATGCAGAAAAATATAAAAAGATACCTAGATTTTTAGGCATTTGGATGAAAATCATGAAATCAAAGGGGTTTTAGAATGAAAACATCACTATTAAATCAGTCAAAAGAGATAATAGGATTAGCTTTAGTTGCCGTTTTTATCTATTTTTTTCTCTTTTGGGATTACGAAACATTACAAAGGCAATTTACCATTCCTCAGAATCTATTAAACCTAAATACAATCTTTTTAAGTATTGTGATCGAGGCTATACCATTTATATTGCTAGGTGTTTTTGTTTCATCTCTCATTCAAGTCTTTGTCTCAGAAGAAACAGTTCAAAAATATATCCCCAAGAATATGATCGTTGCTGTTTTACCAGCGGCATTATTAGGAGCGATATTTCCAGTCTGTGAATGTGCAATTGTCCCTGTTGTTAGAAGACTTATAAAAAAAGGGATGCCATTGCATGTTGCGTTCGTCTTTTTAGCTTGTGCCCCTATTTTAAATCCTGTTGTTGCTGCCTCAACTTACTTTGCATTTCGAAACAATACGGATATCTTAATTGGGCGTATGGCTTTGGCGTTTTTATTATCAATGGTCATCGGATTAATTCTATATTTTCTATTTAAACAAAGTAATCAATTTAAAGTAACATCTGAAGAGTTAATTGGTAGAGGAGCGGACTCATCAGAAACACCTATAAAAGTGAACCGATTAAAAGCAACGATCTACCATGCAAGTGATGAATTTTTTGATATGGGTAAATACTTAATCATAGGTGCTCTTATTGCTAGTGTGTTTCAGACTTTCTTAGATCGAAGCATTCTTGTGAGTTTAGGCTCAAATGAATTTTCTTCACCTATTGTTATGATGGCTTTTGCTTTTCTTTTATCTCTATGCTCAGAAGCGGATGCGTTTGTTGCTGCTTCATTCGGAAGTGCGTTTGCACCAGGTGCTCTACTTGCTTTCCTAGTTTACGGGCCTATGCTGGATTTGAAAAACACGGTCATGCTATTTGCTTATTTTAAAACAAAGTTTGTCCTTGTATTTATGCTTGTTGTGACAGTTGTTGTATACGTAGGTGTTCTTATCTATCAAGCATTACTATTTTAATAGGAGGAATCTAGATGGAGCAGTCAGATCACTTAGGATTTCAGAAGTTTATTCGTGGTATTATCTTAGTTGGCTTTACAATGTTATTGTTTAAACTGATTATTTCAGGAAATATTACTAACTTTATTGCACCTAAAATGCTGCCGTTTATTTACTTTGCTACCGGTACATTTTTAATACTTGGAACAATTCAAATTTTTCGCAGTGATTCAAAAAAGGATATAGACCTTTTTTGTGATTGTGGATTAGATCATACTGCAAAAAGCTCACCAATAAAGTCTCTATTAATCTATTCAATCTTTTTGTTTCCGATCTTAACTGGATTTATGTTTCCTGAAGTCATTTTGGACAGCTCTATCGTGGCGAAAAGAGGAATTAACTTAGGAACATCTTCTGTTGCTGCGGAACAAAATCAAAACACTAGCACACAAGATGAATCAACTGAAGAAAGTACTACAACTGCAGTTGCTGATACTGATAATCAGCCTAAAAGTGTTGATGATTTATACATCGAGGGACTTTTAAATAGTGAGAAAATAGTTGTCACAGATGTAGAGTATCAAAAAATATCTGGATATCTTGAAACACATCTTGATGAGTTTGTCGGTAAAGAAATTGAACTAACCGGCTTTGTATACCGTGAGCCTGATTTTACTCAAGATCAAATGGCAGTTTCCAGATTCACCGTATCTTGCTGTGTTGCAGATCTTCAAGTAATGGGAACTCTCGCAACTGGTGACGAAGTAAAAAATTTAAAAAATGATGAATGGGTAAAGGTATCAGGAGTCATTGAGAAAACAGATCGAAATGGAGTAACAATCCCATCTATCGGAATTAGTTCGTTAGAAAAAGTTGAAGCACCTTCCGATCCATATATCTATATTTATTAAAATGGAGAAGTGTAGACTTTTGTTCTACACTTTTTTATTATTTCGAAAAGCCTAATCACACTTTTGTCGAATTCAATGATCTTCATGACTACTTTCAGCTCCATTTTTCTATTATAATAAGAGAAAGGAGTGTTTTATATGATAAATGTCCTATTTGTTTGTACGGGAAATACATGCAGAAGCCCTATGGCCGAGGCTCTTTTCAATCACTTGAAAAACTCAGATAACATAAGTGTGAAATCTGCAGGAGTTTTTGCTTTTGATGGCAGTACAGCATCTCCAAACGCAATTGAAGCCTTAAAGGAAAAAGGAATTACATGTGAACATCAATCCTCAAGCTTAACAAAAGACCTAGTTGAATGGGCAACTATTATTTTAACGATGACAAATCAACATAAACAATCGGTCATTGATCAACACCCTTATGCAGGGCGTAAAACATTTACCCTGTCAGAATATGTAGCAGATCAGGATGAAGAAAAACGAGATATTTCAGATCCATTCGGAGGACCCCTGCCGATGTATCGTCAAACTTTAGCAGATCTCGAAGAACTTATTACAAAGTTAGTGGAAAAGCTCGACAAATGATCGACATGCAGAGGAGAAACCATCATGAAACAGAAAAAGTATAAGTTTAGCTTAAGATTAAAGCTTGTCATTTTTACAACAGTACTTGCGATTATTACGTATTCAACAAGTGCGATCTTTATTTCATTTATAGTTAAATATG
Source organism: Metabacillus sp. B2-18 (assembly GCF_021117275.1). Taxonomy (NCBI): domain Bacteria; kingdom Bacillati; phylum Bacillota; class Bacilli; order Caryophanales; family Bacillaceae; genus Metabacillus; species Metabacillus sp. B2-18. Next base: position 4,851,149 of record NZ_CP088245.1, on the reverse strand, counting down.
TTGACCACCTTGTGTCACCAGCTTTATTTACGCTCATTACTTTATTAATGGGAGTTTTCTGGTCAGGGGTCTTAGCTTACTTCGGATCAGGATTTTTGACAAGAGCATTAAAAAAGCTTGAAGTTGCCGCATACAAAGCTGCACAGGGAAATATTCATGAAGACGTACCTGTTTCAAATAGTGATGATGAAATTAGAGGACTTAGTGTAGCTTTTAACGAAATGCTTCACAATATGAGAAATATGGTTCAAAGCATTGAGTCAAACTTTCACTCTACTAATGAACAAGTTAGTCAAATGGCAACAGCATCTAGTAGTGCTTCAAACCAGGCGGATGAAATATTAGTTACTGTTCAAGAAATTGCCCGTGGTGCAGACCAATCGGCAACGGCTATTCAGGAAACTGCGACATCTGTTGAAGACATGATTGAATTTGCTACACAGGTTGAAGAGAAAGCAACAACATCAGAAAAGCTATCAAATGATATGGTGTCCTCATTAAATGAAACGAAAGAAGTTTATTCGTCACTAATCGGTGGAATTCAAACACTAGCAGAAGAAAATGAAAAATCAATGACAGCTGTGCGCCGTTTAGAAGAGAACGCAAATGAAGTATCATCGATCGTATCTCTTGTTGGGGAAATTGCAAATCAAACAAATTTACTCGCACTAAATGCTTCAATTGAAGCAGCTAGAGCAGGTGAGCATGGTAAAGGCTTTGCTGTTGTAGCTGATGAGGTTCGTAAGCTAGCGGATGAAAGTGCAAAAGCCGTTCAAGGAATAACAGGTCTAATTCAAAACATTCAACAAGAAGTTCAAAATGTTGTTGGCCAAATTGGGGAACAAGTAGAAACAGCTAGAAATCAAGCAAAAAATGGACAAGTATCAGCTGAAATCCTAAGCGAGTCAAGTCAAGCTATCTTAGATGTGGCCACTGCAGTTAAGCAAATTAGTGAGCTCATTCACCAACAAATGGACTCCTTACAAAGAACGGGTGCACAATCTGAGGAAGTTGCGGCTATTGCCCAGGAAACATCAGCAGGTGCGCATGAGGTCGCATCGTCCATTAATGAGCAGTCTGAACAAATTAATCACATGAATGATTTAGGAAAGAGACTAGCAGAAAGTTCAGAAGAATTAAGGAAAACAATTGATCGTTTTATTATTTAAGAGATAGAATAAAAATGGAAGAAATACGTAACCATAGGAGGGCAAGATGAGAGTAGCAATTGCATCAGATCACGGTGGAATCAATATTAGAAAAGAAATCATTGGATTACTTGAAGAATTAAATATCGAATTTGAGGATATGGGATGTGAGTGTGAAACATCCGTTGATTATCCTGATTATGCTCTACCTGTAGCGGAAAAAGTAGCAAACGGTGAATTTGATCGTGGTATCTTAATTTGTGGAACTGGTATTGGCATGAGCATCGCTGCAAACAAAGTAAAAGGCATCCGCTGCGCACTTGTTCATGATACATTCAGTGCCCAAGCAACTCGTGAGCACAATGATACAAACATGCTCGCAATGGGTGAGCGCGTAATCGGTCCTGGTTTAGCACGAGATATCGCTAAAATCTGGCTAACAACAGACTACCAAGGTGGGCGACACGCAACACGCGTAGGAAAGATCACTCAATACGAAGAGAATCAAAACTAAAAGGAAGTCGTAAATTCATGACAAATCTTCAAAAATGGAAGCAAGATTTATCTGAGTTATTAAAAGACTTAACAAATCAAGCCGAGCTTAACGAAGGTGATCTTCTTGTTGTAGGCTGTAGCACAAGTGAAGTAATCGGTGAAAAAATCGGTACGGCCGGCACAGAAGAAGTAGCTGAAATGATTTATGAAACATTCCATTCCATCCACCAAACAACAGGTGTGCAACTAGCCTTTCAATGCTGTGAGCACCTTAACCGCGCACTTGTTGTGGAAAAAGAGATTGCCAGAACAAAGGGCTTTGAAGAAGTAACTGTTGTTCCTGTGAGAAAAGCAGGTGGCGCAATGGCCACCTATGCCTATCAGCACATGCAGAACCCAGTTGTGGTGGAATTTATTAAAGCTGATGCTGGAGTCGACATCGGCGACACCTTTATCGGAATGCACTTAAAGCATGTTGCCGTCCCGCTCCGTAGCAAGATAACGGAAATAGGCTCTGCCCATGTCACAATGGCAAAAACTCGTCCAAAACTAATCGGCGGCGCACGGGCCGTCTATGAAAGCACTACAGAAAATCAATCTTGTCGTTAAAAAGGAACTAACTTTGGTTGGTTCTTTTCTTTTTGCGCAAAATTAGGAGAGGAGATGAGCGGAACTTTGAATTATCGATCATACGCATACGAACAGGGCTAGGGGCACTCAATGACTCGTGTATTGGGTCAGTCGCGGTATTTGGATAGGTCTTGGCTGAAGTGTGAATTAGGATACGAACATAAACCCTTAAAAGCAAAACTATGTTTGAATAAGGGGGAATCGGGACAAGAACCGGTATGGAAGGTCAAGTGGTGTCCCGATAACACGAGAATCGGGACAAGAACGGGTATGGAAAGTCAAGTGGTGTCCCGATACCACGAGAATCGGGACAAGAACCGGTATGGAGAGTTAAGTTTTGTCCCGATAGCGCGAGAATCGGGACAATAACCGGTATGGAGAGTTAAGTTTTGTCCCGATAGCGCGAGAATCGGGACAAGAACCGGTATGGAAAGTCAAGTGGTGTCCCGATACCACGAGAATCGGGACAAGAACGGGTATGGAAGGTCAAGTGGTGTCCCGATAACACGAGAATCGGGACAAGAACCGGTATGGAAAGTCAAGTGGTGTCCCGATAGAACGAGAATCGGGACAAGAACCGGTATGGAGAGTTAAGTTTTGTCCCGATAGCGCGAGAATCGGGACAAGAACGGGAATGGAAAGTCAAGTGTTGTCCCGATAGCGCGAGAATCGGGACAAGAACGGGAATGGAAAGATTAAGTCCGTATAATTGTGTAAAAACAAAAAGAGTCAAATTAATTCCTTTTGGTCACAATGGTTATCAGCGACGAAAAACCTTGTGGAGGAATTAATTTTGACTCAATTTCAGTTTAACCTAAATCTTGACAATTTAAAAGAATCTGTAATGAATTCTGATATTGATGCTGTCATCAAAGCTTCAATCGTCCTTGTGTTAAATTCTGTGATGGAGAAAGAACGAGATGACCACTTACAGGTTGGAGCTTATGAACGTTCTTCTGAACGTTTTGATTCTCGAAATGGCTACTATGATCGTGACCTTATTCTAAGTATTGGTAGAGTAAGTTTAAAAGTTCCTCGTACACGTAAAGGAGACTTTTCACCATCCGTCTTTGAAAAATATGCACGGTGTGACCAGGCGTTTGTCCTTTCTATGCTTGAAATGGTTGTAAATGGAGTTTCTACTCGAAAAGTAAAGAATGTTGTTCAGCAGCTTTGTGGAGAAAGTGTTTCAAAATCGTTTGTATCTTCCCTCACAGAAAAGCTAGATCCAATCGTACAGGCATGGGCAAATCGCCCGTTAAATACAATCTATTATCCTTATATCTTCGCGGACGCCATGTATATCAAAGTTCGTGAACATAATCGTGTTGTGCCTAAAGCTGTTTATATCGCGACTGCCATAACGGGAGATAACCAACGAGAAGTACTAGGTATAAGAGTAGATCATGTGGAAAGTTATGATGCATGGAAGGCATTTCTTCTACACCTTCAATCACGAGGTGTTCAATCCCCTAAACTATTCATAACCGATGCACACGCTGGCCTAAAGAAGGCTCTAAAAGAGGTGTTTGTTGGAACTGTTTGGCAACGCTGTACAGTCCATCTAAAGCGAAACATCTTTAATGTGATGCCAAAGAAAGGGATTGAAGAAGAAAAACTAGGGTTAAAGAGAATCTTTGAGGCTGTCAGTGTTGAAGATGCACGACAATTTAAAGATGAATTTATTGAACGTTTTGGAGAAAATCCTAAGATCGAGAAAGCCATTCAAACATTAGAGGATGGCTTCGAAGATGCCGTTCAATACTTAAATGAACCAGTTAGGTTTCAACAATTTATAAGAAGTACTAATTCATTGGAACGCCTCAATCAAGAGGTTCGAAGAAGAGAACAAGTTATCCGTATATTTCCGAATACTCAATCTGCATTTAGATTGATAGGAGCTGTTCTTATGCAAGTCAATGAGGAACAAGCAAAGAAGCAAATTACAAGAGGGAAACCAAGAAAAATGTAGGCCAAAACCACTATCAAAATCTAGTGGTAATTCCTAATTTCGAATTGACATTGAGCCTCCAGCGGGCATGATGTTAAGCCAGGAAGCCAGGAGTTTTACAACCCCTGGCTTGCCCTCCAGGCTATCATGCCCGCCCCTCAATGTAAATTCGAAATAATTCTTGCTTACTATACACGTTTTAAATAAGTTGAAAACCATTGTTGACACTTTTACACAAGAATATGGACTTGACTAATGGAGATTAAGTCCGTATAATTGTGTAAAAAGAAAAAGGGTTCATTTTATTCACTCTTGGCTACAATGTTTTCAGCTACGATAAACATGAAAAGAGGAATAAGATGACCCAGTTACAGTTTAACCTAGATTTGGAAGTTTTAAAAGATTCTGTATTAAATTCTGATATTGATGCAGTAGTTAAATCAGCAATTGTTTTGGTCTTAAATGAGTTTATGGAAAAAGAGAGAGATGATTATCTACATGCTGCTTCTTATGAACGCTCTGCAGCCCGTCGTGACTATCGCAACGGCTACTATGAACGTGAATTAATTATGAGTATCGGCAAGATACAACTCAAGGTGCCGAGAACTCGTGATGGTGAGTTTTCGACTACAGTTTTTGAAAAATATGCTAGATGTGATCAAGCTTTAGTGATCTCCATGTTGGAAATGGTTATTAATGGGGTCTCAACACGCAAGGTAACACAAATAGTTGAACAGCTATGTGGTAAATCTGTCTCAAAATCGTTTGTTTCTTCATTGACCTTGAAATTAGATCCAATCGTAAATGATTGGGCAAAGCGTCCTTTAAACGTCAAATATTATCCCTATCTTTTTGTAGATGCCATGTATATCAAAGTGAGAGAACACCATAAGGTGGTCTCAAAGGCTGTTTATATTGCCACAGCTATTACAGATAAGGGCCAGCGTGAAATACTTGGTCTAAGTATTGATCATGCAGAGAATTACGAGAGTTGGAGTCGCTTCCTTCAACAGCTAAAATCACGAGGACTTCAGTCTCCGAAACTAGTGATATCAGATGCTCACCAAGGCTTACAAAAAGCCATACAACGTGAATTTTTAGGTACTAGCTGGCAAAGGTGTAATGTTCATTTTAAAAGGAACATTATTGAAAAGTTGCCCAAAAAGGATTCAGCTGATATTCGTATGATGATCAAGCGTGTGTTTGAGGCAATCACTGTTGAAGATATCAGAACCTTTAAGAATGAACTGATGACTCAATTTGGAAATAATCCAAAGTACGAAAAGGCTCTTACTATTTTCGATGAAGGGTTCGAAGATACCATTCAATATATGAATCATCCAGTGAATATGCGCCCTCATATACGAAGTACGAACTCTCTTGAACGATTAAATCAAGAAGTACGAAGAAGAGAAAGAGTTATTCGTATCTTCCCAAACACACAATCTGCTTTTCGTTTAGTAGGAGCTGTTTTAATGGAATACCAAGAATCTGTTTACTCTACAAAATCTATAAGAAGATGCTAATTTTTTCGTAGCTTCCATTATGGAATGATCACATATCCAGGAAAGACTGTCAAAGTGAGGAACCTTTGACAGCCTTCCCTGGATATGTAAGTGAAAGCCCATGGAATTTACGCAAAAAAAAATGTAGGGGATAATACACATATCCAAATGTAGTAGTTGAAAACATTGTATTAAATTTACACAATATTCTGGACTTGACTATGGAGAGTTAAGTTTTGTCCCGATAACACGAGAATCGGGACAAGAACGGGTATGGAAAGTCAAGTGGTGTCCCGATAACACGAGAATCGGGACAAGAACGGGTATGGAAAGTCAAGTGGTGTCCCGATAGCGCGAGAATCGGGACAAAAACAGGTCAGACAAGTAAAATCATGTCTCGATCCAACGAGAACTAGGACAAGCCCTGATCCACCAAGCAGAATTCATCTCACTATAGTTTCTTCGCCACAATTTTCTATATCAATATCATACACTCACACAACACTCCAATACACGTAACTACCAAGTCCACAACTTCCCAATCCAATCCAAATCTAATCCCCCTCCTGTAACATACTATAGATCTCAATCATACTACCTTAAGTTATAAAACATTTTTGTGAATTCACCAGCGTAATCTTCCCACCCTAAGCCATACTAAAACCGTCACAACACCTGCAAACGGTTACCTCAAAACATTTTTTAAGAAGTCTCAAAATATTCTATTATTATGGTTGACATTGTGAGAAAAAGTAACGACAATAGGTTGTATATTATAAACATGAGGGTGTTATTCAACCGAATGTTTGCATTATCAACTACATATAATATTCGCTTTTAACACAAAGTTTGACACGAAACCCGAAAAACTTCACAATTATTTCAGAAAATCTTTTACATTCCAACGCATTAGCGTGTAAAATATAGATGGAATTATACGTTGTGAAAGAGTTCGATGAAAAACCAATACCAACTGTTTTTTAAATGAAGGGAGATACGAACGAATGAAACATTTACCAGAACAAGATGCAAAAGTATTTGAAGCCATTCAGTTAGAACGTACTCGTCAAGAAACTAAGATTGAACTTATTGCCTCTGAAAACTTTGTTAGTGAAGCAGTAATGGAAGCTCAAGGATCTGTTCTTACAAACAAATATGCAGAAGGTTATCCAGGTCGTCGTTATTATGGTGGTTGTGAGCATGTGGACGTTGTTGAAGATATCGCAAGAGACCGTGCGAAGGAAATCTTCGGAGCTGAGTATGTGAACGTTCAGCCTCACTCTGGTGCACAAGCAAACATGGGTGTTTATTTCACAATTTTAGAGCATGGTGATACAGTTCTTGGAATGAACTTATCTCACGGTGGTCACTTAACACATGGTAGCCCTGTTAACTTCAGTGGTGTTCAATACAATTTCGTTGAGTATGGTGTTGACGAAGAAACTCACCGCATCAACTATGAAGATGTGTTAGAAAAAGCTAGACTTCACAAGCCAAAGTTAATCGTTGCTGGTGCAAGTGCATACCCAAGAGCAATCGACTTCAAAAAATTCCGTGAAATCGCTGATGAAGTGGGTGCTTACTTCATGGTGGATATGGCACATATCGCTGGTCTTGTTGCTGCAGGACTTCATGAAAACCCAGTGCCATACGCAGATTTCGTAACAACGACTACACACAAAACACTTCGTGGACCACGTGGTGGGATGATTCTTTGTAAAGAAGAGTTCGGTAAGAAAATTGATAAATCAATCTTCCCTGGTATCCAAGGTGGACCGCTTATGCATGTTATCGCAGCAAAAGCTGTATCATTTGGTGAAACTCTTCAAGATAGCTTTAAAACATATGCTCAAAACATCATTGATAATGCAAAACGTTTAGCAGAAAAGCTTCAATCAGAAGGTTTAACACTTGTATCTGGTGGTACTGATAACCACTTATTATTAGTAGATGTTCGTTCTCTTCAGTTAACTGGTAAAGTGGCTGAGCACGTATTAGATGAAATCGGAGTTACTGTTAATAAAAACACAATTCCATTTGAAACAGAAAGCCCATTCGTAACAAGTGGAATCCGTATCGGAACTGCTGCTGTAACAAGCCGTGGCTTTGGTTTAGAAGAAATGGATGAGATCGGAAGCATTATTGCGTTTGCATTAAAAAATCACGAAGATGAAGCGAAGCTTGCTGAAGCGAAACAACGCGTTGAAAACTTAACAAGCAAGTTCCCTTTATACCGTAACTTATAAAAAGAAAGAGACCAACTTCGAATGATGAAGTTGGTCTCTCTTTTTATACTGATTTCAGCGGTAACTTAATTTCAACCTTTGTACCGGCATTTTCTTTACTACTAAATTCAATTTTCCCTTTATGTGCCTCGATAATACGGAAGCTTACCATTAGACCTAATCCTGTGCCTTTTTCTTTTAATGTGTAAAAAGGTTCCCCTAGTCGGGTGATCACATGTTCTGGAATGCCACAGCCAGTATCTTTTATGTTGATGGTAACATATCCGTTGTGAGATAGTTCCACTGACACATCGAGCTGACCGCCGGCTGGCATTGATTCTATTGCATTTTTTATTAAATTAATAAAGACTTGTTTTAACTGGTTTTCATCACATATGATAGGAATTTCTTCCACAGACGTATTTCTACTAATAATCTCTATATTGTTGAGTATAGCTTGGGGTTCAATGATGGTTAAGACGTGATTAACTATCTTTCTTAAATCATGTTCTTGATATTTAATTGCTTGTGGCTTTGCAAGAATCATAAAATCATTAGTAATTAGTTCGATCCGGCTTAACTCTGAGAGCATAAGATCAACAAATTGCTTCTCTCTCTCTTGGGCATCCTTACCTAAGATTTGGGTAAAACCTTTTAAGGTAGTTAACGGATTTCTAATTTCATGGGCAATACCAGCTGCCATCTCTCCAACTACAGCGAGCTTTTCTGATTTTCTTAGGAGATCTTCGGTTTTCTTTAATTTTGTAATGTCTATACAGGAGCCGATAATTTCCTGTACTTCAAAATTACGAAGAATCGGTTTCAGAGTTACGGCATAAATGCCTGTATGTCTTTCAAACTCAAAGGTTCTTTCGTTTCCTTCCCATGCTTTTTGTAAATTTGAATAGATTGTTGTGCCGAGATGACCACAACTGCCGGGATATAAGGTAAAGCCAACAATATCACTGGAGATTCCCATATCATTTAGAAGCTCTCCGTGGCAAAGAGTAATCGTAAAATAATCATCAATCTTTTTAAATTTAGCAAAAACTCCTTGATGCTCTTGTATCATTTCTTTTAACTCTTCTTCAACTTGCTTAAGCTTTTCTTTAGCGACTCTTTCCTCAGTTATATCCCTTGCTATAGCAGCAAATTGAATATACTCATCGAAATAAATAGGGTATATCGTAAAGTTTACTCTAATTGAACTAGGAGGTTTTGCTCCAATTTCATAATCAATCATTCTGTTCCCTTTTAATACTTCCTTAATTAGAACATTCAATTCCTTTTCAAATAGTGGAAACGTTTTTGAAAGTGGTGTTCCTAGAACTTGTTCAGATTTTAATTTAGTAAGCTTTTCAAAGCCTTTGTTAACTTTAACAACATTCCCGTTTTGATCACAAAGAGCAATACTATCAGGTGTGTGTGTGAAAAATGATTCTAATATTCCTTGTGTAGCGGCTAGGTTCTTCTCCGCCTTTTCTTTATGTACAAACGTTAAGTGAAGATTAGAATAGAAAAACGCCCGGTAAATAAAGGTGTAGGCAATCGCTTTGTAAACATGTCCAATAATATTTACTAAATCATGTACGCTTTGATATAACGTAATTTGAAATCCGCCTATTATTAAAAGAACAAAAGCAAATATTAAATAGATGTTTGAATCTGTTTTCACATGGTTTAATTTGCGTAAAACTAAAATAAATGAGAGGAAATGCAAGCCATTAAAAACATATTCAAGTACATTTTTAAAAGGTGTTGGTCCGGTTCCTTCAATGATTAATTGGGGAGCTTGAGGTCCGAAGGTATAAATCAAAACAGTTAGTAATGCAAGAAAAATAAGCGTACCTAATAGGATCAATTTTCTGTTAAGATTCCTTACAGTTTTCTCATCATAAAAAAATAATATTGCCAAGGAAATGGCTTCGATTGCTCGTGCAACGACCCAAAACCAAGCAGTCTTATTGATTGAACTCTCAACAAATAACGGAGGCATACCCGAATAGGTTATTGTGTGCATAAAATCAAAATAGCCGACAGCTAAAAATACAAAGGGCACAAATAGCAAGGTAGTTGGTGGGTTATGACCAAAGGCCTTCCATCCAAAAACAAAAATAATGAACGAGATAAACACACTATACGTTTCAAGAATTAAGTGTATACTTAAATGATTTTTAGGATCATAAAAAGATTGAAATTGAAATTGAATGAGGTATAACAAGAGTAACGGTACGAAAGTATAAATAAATGAGATCGTATAGGCCTTATGGTGGTCCTGGTATGCTTTCATGATGATCAGCCTTTCTTAACTAACGATAAACCTTATATATTGAAATTTTCGACAAAGACAGAGGGTTTTCCTCTAAGTTCTGGCATGTTTTTTCAATATATGTAGAAATAAGACGAACTCGCTTGAAACTATGCATTTTTTTCTGTAAAATCTATTGAAGTGTCAAAGAAAAGGAGATGATTTGATGGGGAAAGTATACGTATTTGATCATCCATTAATTCAACATAAACTTACATATATTCGTGATGTGAAAACTGGAACAAAAGAATTTCGTGAGCTTGTTGATGAAGTAGCAAGCTTAATGGCGTTTGAAATTACAAGAGATCTTCCACTAACGGAGGTGGATGTTGAAACTCCTGTTACAACAGCAAAGTCAAAAGTACTTGCTGGGAAAAAGCTTGGAATCATTCCGATCCTTCGTGCAGGATTAGGTATGGTTGATGGAATTTTAAAATTGATTCCTGCTGCAAAGGTAGGTCATATCGGGTTGTATCGTGATCCTGAAACATTACAGCCTGTCGAATACTATGCAAAGCTTCCTTCTGATGTAGAAGAGCGTGATTTTATCGTTGTCGATCCTATGCTTGCAACAGGTGGTTCAGCAGTGGAAGCCATTAACAGCTTGAAAAAACGCGGTGCAAAAAATATCAAATTCATGTGCTTAATTGCTGCTCCAGAAGGTGTAGAAGTTGTAAAAAAAGCTCATCCTGATGTTGATATTTTTATTGCGGCTTTAGATGAAAAGTTAAACGATCACGGGTATATCGTTCCAGGCTTAGGTGATGCTGGAGACCGTCTATACGGAACAAAATAGAAGAAAGATAAGGTCAGATCTAACACAGTTGTTAGATTCTGGCCTTTTTTTGTACATGTTTTTTCCATGAGCGAACAAACTATAAAGGAGGTGGAACAAGATGGGAATAAAAAAAGTACTTTACATCATGCTTGTGACAACAATTTGTTTTCCTAACATGGCAATTGGAGAAACCTTTCCAAACAGGCCTCCACTTCCAAATAAAACACAAGAAGAAATTCAAAAAGTTATGGTAATCGTCAAAAAAGAGGATTTTCATTCTTTCCAAAAAAAGATAGAAGGCTTCTCTCGACTAACGATCAACCAAACCTATCAGCATGTTTTTTATGGCTTTTCAATTGAAGGTAGAACCGATGACATCATGACTTTGAAAAAAGATCCGGCCGTTATTCATTCCAGTTCTGTCGTTTCTTATGCATCACAGATTGATGAAAGTGTTCCGTTCATCGGTGGTGAGGATGTGAGAGGCTTATTTGATCGAAGTGATCATCGCTTAACTGGTGAGGGAATAAAGGTTGCTGTGATTGATACGGGTGTTGATTATCATCATCCTGATTTAAGAAGAAGTTATCTTGGTGGCTTTGATGTTATAGATGGTGACCAAGATCCGATGGAAACAATGGCTCAGGACGGAAGTGAAACAATTCATGGGACACATGTAGCCGGAATTATTGCCGCTAATGGAAAACTGAAAGGTGTGGCACCGGAAGCAGAAATTGTGGCTTATCGCGCGCTCGGACCCGGTGGTATGGGAACATCTGATCAAGTGATTGCTGCAATTGATCGAGCGATAAAAGATAAAGTAGATATTATCAACTTATCGCTAGGTAACAATGTGAATGGTCCGGATTGGCCGACAAGTTTGGCGCTTGATCGAGCTGTTGAAGCAGGAATTGTTGCCGTTACTTCTAGCGGAAATTCAGGTCCTGGCCTTTGGACAGTAGGTTCTCCAGGAACATCTTCAAAAGCGATCTCTGTTGGTGCGTCTTCACCTCCGCTACATATGCCTTATCTAAAAGTGGGCGGAATAAAAGAAGGGATCACCATTCACTCATTGCAAGGAGCGGAGTCATGGCAATTAAAAGGGTTAGACGAGATTGTTGATGCAGCTTTAGGTTATAAAGAAGATATGAAAGATTCCGTGAGAGGAAAAATAGTTTTAGTGGAAAGAGGGAAAATCTCTTTTACCGAAAAAGTGCTAAATGCAAAAGAACAAGGAGCTAAAGCAGTGCTCATTTCTAATAATGTAAAAGGAAATTTTGCGGGGGCATTGGAGATACCGCTTGATATACCGGTTGCCTCCATATCGAAAGAAGATGGGGCGGCGATTAGAAAGCAGCTGAAGCAGCATCCTAGTATACGAACAGAGTATAAGAAAGAAGAAGACCAGCTTGCTGATTTTAGCTCGCGAGGTCCTGTTACAAGTACATGGGCGATAAAGCCAGATGTTGTCGCGCCGGGTGTAGCAATTGAAAGCACTGTTCCTGATGGTTATTTAGCATTACATGGAACGAGCATGGCAGCGCCACATGTGGCAGGAGCATGCGCACTAATCAAGCAGGCCCACCCAGATTGGAATCCGGAGCAAATAAAAGCGTCCTTAATGAACACGGCAACAAAATTAACAAATGATAATGAAAAAGTGTTAAAGCCAAATGAACAAGGTGCTGGAAGAATTAATATTAAAGAAGCTGTTGAGGCAAAAGTTCTTGTATATCCAGGTTCATTAACATTTGGACAGTATGAAACAAATCATCCACGAACGAAAAAAACAGTAAAAATTACAATAGATAATCAATCAAATAAAGAAGAACATATCTATTTTGATATGCCGAAAAATAAACCTGGGGTTAGGTGGGAACTGCCAAAAAATATAAACATCAAGCCAGGTGAGAAAAAGCAGGTTGAAATAAGCCTAGATCTTACTCCAAGTCAGTTAACGCCAGGTATTCATCAAGGGTGGTTAAAATTACAGCAAGATGGAAATGATATTGAAGTTCCTTATGCGTATGTTGTAGATGAGCCGAATTATCCGAGAATTATGGGCTTTGAATTTGCTTATAGTGATGAGCCTGGGGTTTATAAATACCGGATGTACTTACCAGGTGGGGCGGATGAAGTGGGGATTGCCTTGTACGATCAGGATACTTTGGCATTTGTCGGCTATTTAGACTGGCTGCACGATGCTCCCCGTGGGTTAGTTGAGAAGGAAGTGAAGCTAGAAGAACTTGATATACCTGAAGGAAACTATAAAGGAGTCATCTTTGCAAATAAAAGTGGGAAAGAGGACTTGATAGAAACAGATATTTTACTTGGTGAATAATTAAGTGAATGTACCTAGTCAAGGGGGTTATTGAGGGTAATTGTGAACGATTTGTGAGGATTCGATAAGATTGTGAACATTTTAACTTTAAACACATTGACATCACATATACGCTATTGTATGCTAAACGAGGGTATAATGATAAGGTTTACAATTCTGACAAAAACCCGTAAATAACCCCTTATTCCGTTATAAATCTACAGTGAGGATTTATAAAATGCGACAAAAAAAACGCCATCCGTTACACGCGATGGGCCTCATGTCAGCTATCCTTTCCCAACTAGTTGGCTCCATTTTAATTGGTATTTTTGCTGGGAAGTGGGTAGATGATTATTTTAAAACAGAACCGTTGTTTTTAATCATAGGCCTTCTGCTAGGACTAGCCGCAGGTGTTTATGCCATGCTAAAGTTAGTCAACCACTATTTCTCAGGAGAATAAAGAATTCATGTTTGATATGCATCTGATGTTTCGCAGATATCGAAAATACATATTTTATCTACTAGCCGTTTATGTTATAGGTTGGGGATTCACGGAATATCAGTCTGTTTTCCTAGGATTAATTTTGGGAACATGCATCACTTTGTACAACCTCTGGATCATGGTGAGAAAGCATAAGCAGTTTGATGACGCATTAACTAAAGGAAGGAAAGCGGGTTCGTTAGGGACAACATCAAGAATGGCAGCAGCCGGAGTCGCAGTTTTTTTTGCGATAAAGTTTCCCGAGTATTTTGATTTGATTAGTGTTGTTTTTGGATTAATGACGATGTATATCGTTATTATGATAGATTATGTAATTCAACATTCACGCGCTTAGCTGGGAAGAGAGGTGAATCTATTGGGTCACGAAGCTCCTGTGGTAGAGTTTTTAGGTCTAAATTTTAATTTATCAAACGTATTAATGATTACGATTGCTAGTTTAATCGTTTTTATCATTGCAATTGCTGCAACCCGCAGTTTAGCAATGAAACCAACAGGTATGCAAAACTTCATCGAATGGGTAGTCGATTTTGTGAAAAATATTATCGGCAGTACGATGGATTGGCAAACAGGCGGACGTTTCTTAACGTTAGGGATCACACTATTAATGTATGTATTTGTATCAAATATGTTAGGGTTACCTTTCGCCATTGTTGTAGGACATGAATTGTGGTGGAAATCACCAACTGCAGATCCTGCCATCACCTTAACCCTTGCTGTTCTTGTAGTAGCGTTATCACATTACTACGGTATTAAGATGAAGGGTGCATCTGAATATGGTAAGGACTTTTTCAAGCCAATGCCATTTATGTTTCCATTAAAGATTATTGAAGAATTTGCGAACACATTAACGCTTGGTCTTCGTCTTTACGGAAATATTTTTGCGGGTGAGATTCTTTTAGGCTTGCTTGTTAGTCTAGCAACAAGCGGGTATGCAGAAAGTTTTGGAAGTGGAATAATTGGCACTATCGTTGCTGCAATTCCTATGTTAGCATGGCAAGGATTTAGTATCTTTGTTGGAGCAATCCAAGCATTTATTTTCACTATGTTAACGATGGTTTATTTGGCACACAAAGTGAGTCATGACCATTAATCAATATATGTTCAATTTATTGGACTAAAACAAAAGTAATATTATTTTTCATACATTTAAAGGAGGAAATTTAACAATGGGTTTATTAGCAGCTGCAATTGCAATTGGTTTAGCGGCACTAGGTGCTGGTATTGGTAACGGTCTTATCGTATCTCGTACAGTAGAGGGTATTGCGCGTCAACCTGAAGCGCAAGGTAAATTACAAACTACAATGTTCATCGGGGTAGCGTTAGTAGAGGCGATTCCGATCATCGCCGTAGTTATCGCATTCATCGTAATGGGTGGAGAATAATTCGATAGTTATAGTAGGAAATATGGCGAAGATCATTCAAAGCGAACCTTCGCCATTCCTTTATGCACAGATATTTAAACTGGTTATAGATTAACTTAGTTTACTTTAAAACTATGTAAAGAATAAAAGGGTTTCGAGGAACGAGTAGTTCAAGGAAGCGACTGAGGAGGTACCGGAGCGTACAACCGTACGTGAGGATGCCGACGAAGAAGCTGACGCAGAAATACGAAGTTCATCGGAAGCCGTGAACTTACTAACCCATCATGGAACTCTTGAAGGGAGTGAAACCGAGCAATGTTAACTTTTGATCTTGCTTTAGGTGCGTCTACAGGCGGCCTTAACACAGGTGATATCATATTTCAGCTAGTAATGTTCTTAATCCTTCTTGGATTACTTGGTAAGTATGCATTCGGACCAGTTATGGGCATTATGAAGCAACGTGAAGAACATATTGCAAATGAAATTAATAGTTCTGAAGATAGAAATAAAGAAGCACAGAAACTAGTTGAAGAGCAACGTGAGTTATTAAAACAAGCGCGTCAAGAAGCTCAAGCTCTAGTGGAAAATGCGAAAAAGCTTGGTGAGCAACAAAAAGAAGAGATTATCCAAGCAGCTCGTTCTGAAGCTGGACGTCTGAAAGACTCTGCTTTAAAAGAAATCGAGCAAGAAAAAGAAAATGCTGTTGCTGCGTTACGCGAACAGGTTGCATCATTATCAGTACTTATTGCTTCTAAAGTAATCGAAAAAGAGTTGAACGAACAAGAACAAGAAAAATTGATTAACGACTACATCAATGAGGTAGGCGAAGGTCGATGAGTAATGGAATCGTTGCAAAACGTTATGCGGTAGCTCTTTTTCAACTTGCAAAAGAACAAAATGTTATTGATCAAATCGAAAACGAATTGCTCGTTGTAAAAGAAGTATTTACAACGAATCAAGAACTTATAGATGTACTAAACCATCCAAAAGTTACAAATGAAGCGAAAAAATCAATCGTAAAAGAAGCATTTGGAAGCCTTTCACAACAGGTTGTTAATACGCTTTACTTACTAGTTGATCGTCATCGTGTAGATGTTGTAACAGAAATTGTTAACCACTTCGTACAAAGTGCAAATGAAGTGCGCGGTACAGAGGATGCAATCGTATACTCTGTTCGCCCATTATCAGATACTGAACTATCTGCTATTTCAACTTCTTTTGCGAAAAAGATTGGCAAGAGTTCACTTCGTTTACAAAACGTTGTGGATGCTAAACTAATTGGTGGCGTTAAGCTACGAATCGGCAATCGTATTTATGATGGAAGTGTTAGCGGTAAGCTTGAACGTATAGAGCGACAATTGGTCGCAAACAGATTGTAGATAGGGGTGAAACTCATGAGCATCAAAGCTGAAGAAATTAGTGCGCTTATAAAAAAGCAAATCGAAAACTATCAGTCTGATATTAAAGTAAGCGATGTTGGTACTGTAATCCAAGTTGGGGACGGTATCGCTCGTGCTCATGGCCTCGACAATGTCATGGCTGGAGAGCTTGTAGAATTCGCAAACGGCGTTATGGGTATGGCTCAGAACCTTGAGGAAAATAACGTTGGTATTATTATTTTAGGACCTTACACAGATATCCGTGAAGGTGACGAAGTTCGTCGTACAGGACGCATCATGGAGGTTCCTGTAGGTGAAGCATTAATCGGTCGTGTTGTTAACTCATTAGGACAGCCTGTAGATGGTCTAGGTCCAATTGAAACAACTAAAACAAGACCAATCGAAAGTCCAGCACCTGGTGTTATGGATCGTAAATCAGTTCATGAACCACTTCAAACTGGTATCAAAGCGATTGACGCTCTTGTACCAATCGGTCGTGGTCAACGTGAGTTAATTATCGGTGACCGTCAAACAGGTAAAACGGCTGTAGCAATCGATACAATCTTGAACCAAAAAGATCAAGATATGGTATGTATCTACGTTGCAATTGGTCAAAAAGAATCAACTGTTCGTGGAGTTGTTGAAACTTTACGTAAACACGGTGCATTAGATTACACAATCGTTGTAACAGCTTCTGCATCACAACCAGCTCCAATGTTATTCTTAGCACCTTATGCTGGGGTTACAATGGGTGAGGAATTCATGTACAATGGCAAGCACGTTCTTGTAGTATATGATGACCTTACAAAACAAGCTTCGGCATACCGTGAGCTTTCGTTATTACTACGTCGTCCTCCGGGCCGTGAAGCATATCCTGGTGACGTTTTCTACCTACATTCACGTTTGTTAGAGCGTGCAGCAAAATTAAGTGATGCAAAAGGCGCAGGTTCTTTAACTGCATTACCATTCATCGAGACACAAGCTGGTGACGTTTCTGCTTATATCCCAACAAACGTTATCTCAATCACTGACGGACAAATCTTCCTTCAGTCTGACCTGTTCTTCTCTGGCGTACGTCCAGCGATTAACGCAGGTTTATCTGTATCTCGTGTTGGTGGTTCAGCACAAATTAAAGCGATGAAGAAGGTTGCTGGTACATTACGTCTTGACCTTGCTTCATACCGTGAGCTTGAAGCATTCGCTCAATTCGGTTCTGACCTTGATAAAGCAACACAAGCAAAATTAAACCGTGGTGCGCGTACTGTTGAAGTACTAAAACAAGGTTTAAACAAACCATTAAAAGTTGAAAAGCAAGTTATGATTCTTTATGCATTAACTCGTGGATTCCTTGATGATATCCCAGTAGTAGATATTACTCGTTTTGAAGATGAGTTCCATGCATACACAGAACAAAATCATAAAGATCTTCTTGACGAAATCCGTACAACTGGCGGACTTCCAAAAGATGACGCTCTAAAAGCAGCTATCGAAGGATTCAAAAAGACTTTTGCTCCTTCTGAACAATAATAATTTGTGAGTGAAGGCTCGTCTAGGGCTTTCACTCAGACTGTTAATAGATGATTTTTAAATAAAGGTGGTGAGAACCTTTGGCATCATTACGCGACATAAAATCAAGAATTACGTCTACTAAAAAGACGAGTCAGATTACAAAAGCGATGGAGATGGTTTCAGCTGCAAAGCTTAACCGTGCAGAAAACAATGCAAAGGCATTTGGACCTTATATGGAGAAAATCCAGGAGGTTGTTGCAAGCATCGCAAACGGTAGCACAGACGTAAGTCATCCAATGCTAGAAAAAAGAGCAGTTAAGAAAACAGGTTACCTGGTGATCACATCAGACCGTGGCTTAGCAGGTGCTTTTAACAGTAGTGTACTACGTGCTGTATACCAATCTATTCAAAAACGTCACAAGTCAAATGATGAATTCGTCATTATTGCAATCGGTAAAATGGGTCGTGATTTCTTTAAAAAGCGTGGTATGAACGTTATTTCTGAAATTACTGGTATTGGTGATGAAACATCTTTTGCTAGTATTAAAGACATTGCAAGTGGAGCAGTAAACATGTTCGCAGACGGGTCATATGACGAACTATACATGTATTACAACCACTTTGTTAGTGCCATTCAACAAGATGTTACGGAAAAGAAGCTTCTTCCACTATCCGACATTTCTTCAAGCAAAGGTTTAACTTCTTATGAATTCGAACCAAATCAAGAAGAAATTCTTGAAGTGCTGTTACCACAATATGCTGAAAGTCTCATCTACGGAGCACTGCTTGATAGTAAGGCTTCTGAGCACGCAGCTCGTATGACAGCAATGAAGAATGCGACTGATAATGCAAAAGAACTTATCAATGGACTTACTTTAACATACAACCGTGCACGTCAAGCTGCGATCACACAAGAAATTACCGAGATCGTTGGTGGAGCGGCGGCGTTGGAATAGTAAATTCAATTTAAAAATAGTGACATCTTACTTAGTTTCGGTGTCTAGCTCCAGCGCCTAGTCCCTCGAGTCATAAGCCAATCATGAATTGAAGGCAAAGAACGCCTTCATTTCATAATCGTCTTATGCTTGTCGGGCCTGAACGAGGCGCTTACGCATTTCATAGTTAGGAGGGAAAACGATGAATAAAGGACGCATTACTCAAATTTTGGGTCCGGTTGTTGACGTAAAGTTCCAGAGCGGTCAACTACCAGACATTTATAATGCCCTTACAATTAAAACAGAAGCGAATGATAACGAAGTCGCTATCGACCTTACATTAGAAGTTGCCCTACATTTAGGTGACGATACAGTTCGTACAGTTGCGATGTCTACAACTGACGGTCTTGTACGTGGAGTGGAGGTTACAGACACTGGTGCACCAATTTCTGTTCCTGTTGGTGATGTTACATTAGGTCGTGTATTCAACGTATTAGGTCAAAACATTGACTTAGATGAGCCGATCGCTGCAGAAGCACGTCGTGATCCTATTCACAGAGCTGCTCCTAAGTTTGATCAACTTTCAACTGAGGTTGAAATTCTTGAAACTGGAATTAAAGTAGTAGACTTATTAGCACCTTACATCAAGGGTGGTAAAATCGGTCTATTCGGTGGTGCCGGTGTAGGGAAAACTGTTTTAATCCAGGAGTTAATCAATAACATCGCTCAAGAGCACGGCGGTATCTCTGTATTCGCTGGTGTAGGTGAGCGTACTCGTGAAGGAAATGACCTTTACCACGAGATGACTGACTCAGGCGTTATCAAGAAAACAGCAATGGTATTCGGTCAAATGAATGAGCCACCTGGTGCACGTATGCGTGTTGCCTTAACTGGTCTTACTATGGCTGAATTCTTCCGTGATGATCAAGGACAAGACGTTCTATTCTTCATGGATAACATCTTCCGTTTCACTCAAGCAGGTTCAGAGGTTTCTGCCCTACTTGGACGTATGCCATCTGCCGTTGGTTACCAACCAACATTGGCTACAGAAATGGGTCAATTACAAGAGCGTATCACATCTACTAACGTAGGTTCTGTTACATCAATCCAAGCGATTTACGTTCCAGCCGATGACTACACGGATCCGGCTCCGGCAACAACTTTCGCTCACTTAGATGCAACAACGAACTTAGAGCGTAAATTATCTGAGATGGGTATCTATCCAGCGGTGGATCCTCTTGCTTCAACTTCACGTGCATTATCACCTGAAATCGTTGGAGAAGAGCATTACGCTGTAGCTCGTCAGGTACAACAAACGTTACAACGTTACAAAGAGCTTCAAGATATCATTGCAATCCTGGGTATGGATGAGCTTTCTGAAGAAGATAAATTAACAGTTGCACGTGCTCGTCGTGTTCAATTCTTCTTATCTCAAAACTTCCACGTTGCCGAGCAGTTCACTGGCCAACCTGGTTCATATGTTCCTGTTAAAGAAACAGTTCACGGGTTCAAAGAGATTCTAGAAGGTAAGTACGATCACCTTCCAGAGGATGCGTTCCGTCTAGTTGGACGTATTGAAGAAGTTATTGAAAATGCAAAACAAATGGGTGTAGAAGCCTAATTTTGGGACCTAGGAGGGTATGAGTATGAAGACAGTATTAGTCAATGTCGTTACTCCCGATGGCCCAGTTTACGATGCAGACGTAGAGATGGTGAGTGTAAAAGCTCAAAGTGGTGAACTTGGTATTTTACCAGGACATATTCCTATGGTTGCTCCATTACAAATTGGAGCAGTTCGCCTAAAGAAAGGGAGCAGCACTGAATTAGTTGCTGTGACTGGCGGCTTTATCGAAGTACGACCTGACAAGGTAACAATTTTAGCTCAAGCAGCTGAAACAGCAGAGCATATTGATGAAGCTCGTGCACAAGCAGCTAAAAAACGTGCTGAAGAACGTCTAAATCAAAAAACAGACAATATCGATTTTAAACGCGCTGAGCTAGCACTACAACGTGCAATCAACCGTTTAAACGTAACGAAATTTTAAAAAGGATGGTGCCTCGGGCACCATCCTTTTTGGTTTGTATGGGGTATTTTGAGTGGATTAAAGAGTATTAATCCTAATAAAGAAGCATTTATTTTCGATTTAAGATGGCTATCCGCGATTCTCGGGTTTTATCCGCGATTCTCGGGTTTTATCCGCGATTCTCGGGTTTTATCCGCGATTCTCGGGAGTATATCCGCGATACACAGTCTCAACGATCCCAGGTCCTACCCGCAATCAAATCACTTACTTTTCATACTCATTCTCATATAGCGCTTAAACAGCGCTTGTTGACTTCCATCTTTTTGTGAAAGATAGAATTGTGGAAACAGATTTTCAAAGTATTGATGAAAACGTCCGTATCGTATGCCCATCACGAACTTCTGATCCGCATATGGATATTCTTCGACAATCCACTCAGCAGCATCATCATGATGCATAACTAATACTTCACATAAATACAGACTCATACATGTTTCAAACTCTTCAATCGTTATTTGTATGTCAAAAAAATAGTTGTTTCGAACTAAATGAAAATAAAATTCCTCTAAAGAAATGAGACTTTTAGGGGAATAATCAAGAAGTACATTAAACTCTTTTGAAATTTCTTCTAATAGCTTAAGATGTTCCTGGCGATGTTCGTAATAAAAAGCCTTTGCTGCGTAAATATTATCAAAGAAAGGTAATGTTGAAGCATACTCTTGAATTGAATCGTGGTTGTTTTCAAAATTTAATTGCATGTTCTGCCCCCTTCTCCCTGTTAAAACCTATATATGTCTCAGCAGGATCTGCTGCTTCTGAAGTATAACACAGAAAATGGCTTGGAAAATCTGTAACAATTTTTTCATAAATGAGGAAGTAAGTGGATGATAAAAGGTAGTAAAATAGAAAGGTGAGCCTTTTTTGGCCTGCAGTTTCTTAATCGGCCTTAGCATGTTTTTTGTAAAAGTAAAGACAGTATACGTTAAATTTTTATTAAAAGTAAAAATCAATCATGTTACATGGAAAGCTCAATATACTATTCAAGGGTATATATCACATCAAGAAAAAAAGATTCATTTTTTTCGCTAATATAGGTCATTTTGAGGTTGTTTTTAGAAAAAAAACAGGTATGATTTAAATTGCTCTGTGTTTTTTGCAAAATAAAAAAATAATCCTTAAAACTTGGATTATTGGAGGGGTGAAGCATGCCCGACTATGGACAACTGGCCTTAATAAGTATGGTTGTACACCTTGCTTTCATCGCAGTAACTTGGTGGGCCTTACAAGCATTAAACATTGAAAAATGGATTAAAGCGGGCAAAGTCATTCAAGCGAAGGTACTTCTTATATTATTAACCATTGCCATTGGATCATTAGTAAGTAATTTTTTCCTTGATTATTTATTATGGTCACAACAACTTCCATCACTTTTTTAGAAAAAACGTTGGTTTATAGCGGATCTTAAACGGGAAATAGGTACATATTGATCGTTTTACAGAATTGTCTATTATTGACGACTTTTTCCACGTATGGACACTTTTTATCCGGTAACAATGTTACTAAGGAGAGGAAGTGGCCGTGTATGAGATATAAAGGGATAGGAATTATGGTTTTAATGTTGTCAATACTTTTTAGTTTCGTGGCAAATCACATTGGAGCAACTGAACGTCAATCGAAATTATTTCAAATTGCTAAAGGTATGGAACATCAAGATATTGACATCAAAGAATGGTCTTTATATGCTAAACAGGTTGTCAGCAATCAATCAATCGATGAAGTGAAACAAATAACAGACCAATACCGTCAATTTAATTGGACGTTCTCAGAGGACGATAACGTTTATAAAGCGATTGGTGTTTTTAACAATAGAGAGAAAAATGTAACAGAAAAGCTTCAGATTTTAAACACCCTCACAAACAATCAATCACAATCGTATATCCTTTATGAGGTTAAGGGTGTAAACTCACAAAAAAATTGGAACAACATCAACGACTACTTCCAAACTAATGCTTTCGACATCTTTCATGAAAAACCTACAATTTTTGCTTGTATGGCAGGAATCATTAATGATAATATGGAAGGTGTTTTGAATCAAAAATCAGAAAACTTGTTAAAAGAATTTGAGGCGAAACCGGTAGAACAACTGCAGGAACCAGATTTTCTTTCGGTATCGGCTAAAACCCCTATATGGGAAGATTTCATTCCAACAGATGAAAACAACATGAACATACAAATTGCATTAAGAACTGACGGATTGGGCGGTAAAACTACGGTCGTTATAGGAACACCAATCATTACGTCTGAATATTAATATAGAGAAATTGGGACGCGGAGGGGAATACTTTGGAAAAAATCATCGTCCGTGGCGGTCGTAGGTTAAACGGTACTGTGCAAGTTGAAGGAGCAAAAAATGCCGTTCTACCAGTTATCGCTGCATCATTATTAGCAAGTGAAGATAAAAGTATCATAAGTAATGTACCTACGCTCTCCGATGTGTATACAATTAATGAAGTTCTTCGCCACTTAGGCGCAGATGTCCATTTTGAAAATAATCAAGTGATTGTAGATGCATCAAAAGAGCTATCAACAGAAGCACCATTTGAATATGTAAGAAAAATGCGTGCGTCTGTACTTGTCATGGGAGCACTTTTAGCTCGTAATGGTCATGCACGTGTTGCATTACCAGGTGGTTGTGCAATTGGCTCACGTCCAATTGATCAGCATTTAAAAGGCTTTGAAGCAATGGGAGCATCAATTAAAGTTGGAAACGGCTTTATTGAAGCAGAAGTAAATGGAAGACTAAAAGGTGCTAAAGTTTACCTTGATTTCCCAAGTGTTGGTGCAACAGAAAACATCATCATGGCAGCTGCTTTAGCAGAGGGAACAACGGTACTAGAAAACGTAGCAAAAGAACCTGAAATCGTTGACTTAGCGAACTATATCAATGCTATGGGTGGTAAAATCCGCGGCGCCGGTACAGGAACAATCCGTATTGAAGGTGTGGAAACCTTAAAAGGTATTAACCACTCAATCATCCCTGACCGTATTGAAGCAGGTACGTTTATGGTAGCTGCAGCAATCACAGGCGGAGACGTTCTTGTAAAA
Source organism: Metabacillus sp. B2-18 (assembly GCF_021117275.1). Classification (NCBI taxonomy): domain Bacteria; kingdom Bacillati; phylum Bacillota; class Bacilli; order Caryophanales; family Bacillaceae; genus Metabacillus; species Metabacillus sp. B2-18. Next base: position 4,826,974 of record NZ_CP088245.1, on the reverse strand, counting down.
GGAGCAATTCCAGAGCATTTAACATCTCTTGTTGCAAAAATGGAAGAGATGGGCGTTAAAATCATTGAAGAACAAGAAGGTTTACGTGTCATCGGACCTGAGAAATTAAAATCTGTAGACTTAAAAACAATGCCACACCCTGGTTTCCCAACAGATATGCAATCGCAAATGATGGCATTGTTACTATGTGCTAACGGAACTAGCATGATCACAGAAACAGTTTTCGAAAATCGTTTCATGCATGTTGAAGAATTCCGTCGTATGAATGGAGATATCAAAATTGAGGGACGTTCCGTTATCATCAATGGACCTGTAAAGCTACAAGGTGCAGAAGTAGCAGCAACTGACCTACGTGCTGGTGCCGCACTAATCCTAGCTGGATTATGTGCAGAAGGCCATACACGTGTCACTGAACTAAAACATCTAGATCGTGGCTATGTAAACTTCCACGATAAGCTTGCATCTATCGGCGCAGATATCGAACGTGTTAAAGAAGAAATCACAACAAAATCTGATCAGCAAGCAGCTGTATCATCAGATTAATATGCCTTCATAAAAGGAGCAGGAGTCAGCAATGGCGCCCTGCTCCTTTTATTTTTATAAGTACGCGTATTATTCACAAATATGTAAAGAAATTAATTCTTTTTACGACTTTACTAGAATACCTTTATTTGTTGAAGATTATACATGGAATTTTATAAAACTTTGGTGAAAAGTAAGTGAATGAGATTTTATAGGGATTAGCCAGTGGTGTTTGAACGACAAAACAGAGGTCAGTAGGGGGGAGAGTGTCGTTCATAAGGGTGATGAACGACAAAAGAGAGGTCAGTTGAAAGAGAAATGTCGTACATAAGGTTGAAGCAGCTCTTACTCCGGTTCCTTCCGTTGATAATTAGAAGAAGAATTGATGTATGAGGCAAATGGGTGCCCGATACGCGAGAATCGAGACAAAAACCAGCATAGAAAGAATGTTCTGTCTCGATACTGCGAGAATTGGGACAAAACTCGGTAAAGAAAGAAAGGTTCTGTCTCGATACTGCGAGAATCGAGACAAAACCCAGTATATTAAGAAAGGTTCTGTCTCGATACCGCGAGAATCGGGACAAAACCCGGTAAAGAAAGAAAGGTTCTGTCTCGATACTGCGAGAATCGGGACAAAACCCAGTAAAGAAAGAAAGGTTCTGTCTCGATACCGCGAGAATCGGGACAAAACCCGGTAAAGAAAGAAAGGTTCTGTCTCGATACTGCGAGAATCGGGACAAAACCCAGTATATTAAGAAAGGTTGTGTCCTGATACCCCGAGAATCGGGACACAACCCGGTAAAGAAAGAAAGGTTCTGTCTCGATACTACGAGAATCGGGACAAAAACCGATATTGAAGGAAAGATTCTGTCCCGATACCACGAGAATCGGGACAAAACCCGGTAAAGAAAGAAAGGTTCTGTCTCGATACTGCGAGAATCGGGACAAAAACCGATATTGAAGGAAAGATTCTGTCCCGATACCCCGAGAATCGGGACAAAAACCGGTAAAGAAAGAAAGGTTCTGTCTCGATACTGCGAGAATCGAGACAAAACCCAGTATATTAAGAAAGGTTCTGTCTCGATACCGCGAGAATCGGGACAAAACCCGATATTGAAGAAAAGATTCTGTCCCGATACCGTGAGAATCAAGACAAAACCAGCATTGAAAAAAACTTCTGCCCCAATACCCACCCACACCTCTCGCGAACCTACAATCACAGCAAACCTAATAACATCTTCAATAAACATATCTAAATAACCATCTAAAACTCGAAATCCCCAACCCTCGTCCACCCCTACAAAATATTAGTTGTCCCCACTTTTTCCAGTCATAATTGCTTGTCCATGACCATAAGATGAACTATAGACATTCTACTCAACCTAATCATTGGAGGTAAACATGAAACCAGTTAAACCAGTTCTCTTTGCACTTGGAGGGTTATTTTTTATTATTCTTCTGATTCCAACTCTTCTCGTTACACCGTTTATGGAGCAATCAAAAGGCAAATTAGGTGAGGAAATAACGGTCAGCAAAAGCGAAGTGCCCGTTTTAGGTGAATCACCGTTGGATGTGCCTGTATATAGAAGTCAAGCAAAGGTCGTGGAAAACATTCCGTTAGAGGAGTATGTGATAGGTGTTGTGGCTTCTGAGATGCCAGCTGAATTTGAAACAGAGGCGTTAAAAGCACAAGCACTTGCCGCAAGAACATATATTACGAAGCAATTGATGAGTGGCAAAACATTGGGTGTTCCAGAGGGGAATGCTGTTGTAACAGATACGATCATGCACCAGGTTTATAAAACCCCTCAAGAGCTAAAAGCAGCTTGGGGAGATGATTACACACAAAAAATGGAGAAAATTACAGAGGCTGTAGCAGCAACTCAAGGTCAAATACTTACATATGATAATCAGCCGATTGATGCAAGCTTTTTCTCTACTAGTAATGGATATACAGAAAACTCGGAAGCTGTATGGCAAGAGCCGATTCCTTATTTAAAAAGCGTAGAAAGCACATGGGATGAAAAATCACCGAAGTTTTATGAGAAAAAAATTATTGCGATCTCTCAGTTTGAAAAGCTATTAGGGGTAAATCTTGATACATCAAGCGGAACAATTGGAAAAGTAACCGAGCTAACGCCTGGGAAACGCGTAGCTAAAGTTGAAATAGATGGGAAAGAATTTACTGGTACAGATGTAAGAGATAAGCTTGAATTAAAATCAGCAGACTTTACGTGGGAAATTAAAGGTGACTCCGTTGTAATTGAGACTAAAGGCTATGGTCACGGTGTTGGGATGAGTCAATACGGAGCGAACTTCATGGCTGAATCAGGCAAAACGTATCAAGACATCGTTGCTTATTATTATAATGGAACAAAGGTATCGGAAGCCGAGCCATTCTTAAATAAATATACAGCAAAACAGTAAAGGAGCAGATTCTGCTCCTTTTTACTTTTTAAAAAACTTTCTCTTCGCAATATAATAGGAAACTAGCACTCCAATTGTATCCTTCACAAAATCAATCACCGTAGCTGACCTTGCTGGAACAAACGACTGATGAATCTCATCTGTTAGTCCATATAAAATAGCGATAGCGGCTGCAATCCAGCTCGTACGCTCTGTCCAACGTCCATGAGCCATGAATGCAAAGGCAATCAACCAATAGAGAATCGCAAATTCTATAAGATGCAACGATTCTTTTAAAAGTGAATCAAACGAAAATGGTGTGTTCACAATCGCATCCGCTGGGAAGCTTGAGAGCGTCCAGATCAGCGCCATATATAGTAGAGGTAATAGGGTGAAGATGACTTTCTTCATATACATAAACTCCTTTAGTTAAAAAACTTTCACATTCCATACATATAATTATAAACAAGACACATACTAAAGTTTAAAAAAATTTTTTTGAAGGTGTGTATATAATTCAGAAAATCTGTTCAAACTGATTTCTGAGGTGATGATAGAATGAGAGAGGAAGAAAAGAAACGTACTTCTCAAAACAAAGTTCAACAATTTTTCAGAAAACGTTGGGTATTTCCGGCAATTTACCTAATGAGTGCAGCAGTTATCCTTACGGCAGTATTATGGTATCAAAGCATCAGCAATGATGTAGCAGAAGATTTAAATGGTAACAATACAGAAGACCTTGCATTAACAGACAATCAGCCTGAGGCAGTTGAAGTTAACGCAACGAAAGAAAACTTTGCAATGCCAGCTATTGATCCAGATGCTGTAACAGTTGTGAAAAAGTTTTATGATGAAAATGCTTCAACAGAAGATCAAGAAGCAGCACTTGTATTCTATAACAATACGTATAGAATGAACAAAGGAATTGACCTAGCAAGAGAAGATCAGAAGCAATTTGATGTTGTTGCATCACTAAGTGGTACAGTAACAAAAGCTGAAAAAGATCCAATTCTAGGTTATGTAGTAGAAATTGAGCATGAAAATGATGTGGTAACAGTTTATCAATCATTAGCAGAAGTAAGTGTTCAAGCTGGTGACAAAGTTGAGCAAAACGAACTACTTGGTAAGTCTGGTACAAATCTTTACAATGAAGAAGATGGCAACCACGTACACTTCGAGGTTCGTAAAGCTGGAAAAGCTGTTAACCCTCTAACTTATATGGACAAGCCGGTAACGTCTGTAGAAGCTGTTGAAGAAGAAGCAACTGAAGAACCTGCAACAGAAGAAGAAGTGAGTGAAGAAGCTCCAACAACTGAAGAAGAAGTAAGCGAAGAAGCTCCAGCAGGTGAAGGTGAAGAAGCACCAGCAAAAGACGATGAAAAGTCTGCAGAAGAAAAAGCTCCAGAATCAGATAAAAAAGACGCTGAAAAAGGAGAAACTGAAGGTAGCGAGGAATCAACTCAACCTGAAGCTTCAAATAGCACAGTAAATTCATAAGGATAGCCGTCTATACGGGGTTGAACTCAAACTAACTAGAGATCAACCTCGATTTTTTTATCCTATCAGGAAGTATAAAATTTTTTGGATGATAGTATAAGAAAAGCGCCATTAGGACTTGGCGACAAGCCAAGCTCTTCTAATGATTAGATAGCCTAAAAAACCAAATCCGCCACCTGCAACATTTAAGATAAGATCATCCACATCAAACGCCCCGACCCGAAAAATAAACTGAGCAATCTCCACTGATAAAGAAAGTAAAAAAGAATACCCCAAAACCCTGGTGAACGTAACTATTAGAATAAAAGGCAACAAAAAGCCAAACGGAGCAAAAGCTAAGAGGTTTCCTAGAAACTGATCTGTCAAACCTAGTCCGTCAAAAGAATAAAAATACTGCCCAATTGTTTGAAGTGGAATGAGGTTATAGGAAATCAGGCCACCAACAGACTTCCGATAAGCGGAAAAAAACAACAGATAAAATAATATTCCTATATACATTACAAAACAAAGATAAATCATTATTTTTTTCATATTTTAAAGGTAACAAATTTTATAGGTAATTTGAAGGGGACCCCAGTTTAATGATTCGAAAGATTACGAAATATGTCGAGAGAAAGATATCTCAAATTTCTGATTTTATATTGACCGGTTAGTATGAAAACATTCATAATAATAAATGTTGAATGATAACGCTTACAAATAGGAGGGTTGCTTATAGTGTTCACTTTATTATTTATTCTTGCTCTAACAGGATTCAGCTTGGTCTTATGTTTACGTAAACGGAAACCTCAGTTTTTACTCATCCCGGTCTTAACACTACTACTCTACTTCATTGTTCAAATTGCATTGGTACCTGCATCGTTTATAGATACAATCAAATTTATTTTTAGCTTATCTTAATCGGAGGTGGCTGCATGAAAAAGATTGATAAAAAAGTAGCTGATGCTTATTTCAAGGAGCGCACAAGAAATATTGTGATTTATTTAATTATCGGAGCACTTTCATCGTTTGGTGTTGTGCTATTTGCTGAGTTCTTTAGCGGTTTTTCCATTAACGGCTTCCCGTTTCACTATTTTATGGGTGCACAAGGGGCAGTTGTCGTCTTTATTCTTTTATTGTTTATTAACGCAAAAGTTAGTGACTCAATCGATCGAAAATATGGAATTGATGAAAGTAAAAATGAACAGCTTAGTGCTGGTAAGACGTTAGATCATTAAACACAAACATATATAAAAGGGGATCATATAAATTATGCACTGAGAAATGAGCAGCAAGGGGAATGCTCATTCACAAAGGGGGAAAGAGGTTGGACGCTCAATTTTTAGTATCTCTCACAATTATTCTATTAACATTTGCTTTGTATATCGGAATTGCTGTTTACAACACAGCAAAGCAAACATCTGATTTCTATGTAGCAGGGCGCGGGGTTCCACCGATTTTTAACGGAATGGCCATCGGTGCCGACTGGATGAGTGTAGCATCCTTCATCGGGATGGCCGGAACAATCATGCTCCTTGGGTATGATGGACTTGCATATATTATGGGATGGACAGGAGGATATTTACTTCTTACATTCTTACTAGCACCTCAATTAAGAAAATACGGTCGTTACACAGTACCAGAGTTCATCGGTGACCGTTACAATTCCCACACTGCACGTGTGATTGCCGCGATTTGTACGATCATCATCAGCTTCACATACTCAATCGGTCAGCTTTCAGGTTCAGGGGTTGTTATCGGGCGGCTGTTTGAAATTGATGCAAAGCTAGGAACGATGATTGGGGTTGTGCTTATTGCCTTTTATGCTGCATTTGGTGGGATGAAAGGAATCACATGGACACAGGTTGCACAGTATATCATCTTGATTATTGCTTACTTAATCCCGGTTATTTTCATGTCACTGCAAATCACTGGAAACCCAGCACCATGGTTATCCTACGGAAAAATTGTAGAGGAAATGGGTGAGCTTGATCGTCAGCTAGGAATCTCTGAATATTTCGCACCATTTACAAACGGAACGAAATGGCAGTTCTTAGCCCTTATGTTCACATTAATGGCAGGAACAGCTGGTCTTCCACACGTAATCGTTCGTTTCTATACCGTTTCAACGATGAAAGCAGCAAGATGGTCAGGAGCATGGGCGATTTTGTTTATCGGACTTTTATATTTATCTGCTCCGGCATACGCAGCATTTTCTCGCTTCATTTTAATGACACAAGTAGCAGGACAAAAGCTATCTGAATTACCAGCATGGACAACATCATGGGTCAACACTGGAAAGCTCCAGCTTGCAGACGGCAATTGAGATGGAGTTCTTCAATGGAGTGAACTAATCATTTCAAATGATATCGTCGTTATGGCAACACCTGAAATTGCGAACCTAGGGATGTTCGTTATCGGCTTAGTTGCAGCTGGTGCAATGGCTGCTGCCCTTTCAACTGCAGGTGGACTAATGATTGCGATCTCATCTTCATTTGCACACGACATTTACTATCGAGTTATGAAGCCAAACGCATCAGAAAAGAACCGTCTATCAGTAGCACGTTGGTCCATTGTTATTGCAACTTTATTCGCGGGTCTTATCGCCTTAAACCCACCAGGAGCTATCACGCAAATCGTTGCCTGGGCCTTCGCTCTCGCATCAGGAACCTTCTTCCCAGCTCTCTTAATCGGAGTATGGTGGAAACGCTCTAACACACCAGGAGTCATCTCTGGAATGCTCGTCGGTCTTGCCGTCACACTTATCTACATCTTCGCCAGCAAATACGGCGGCTTCACCATCGCAGGCATCATCGACACCGGCGCAGGAATCTTCGGCGCCACAGCAGCCATCCTAACAAACGTAATCGTATCACTCTCAACAAAAGCACCATCCATCAAAACACAAGAAGAAGTACTCAACCTGCGCTACCCTGAGCAGATGACTTACAAAGATGGGGAGGTCTGGATGGACTAGAGGGGGCCGGTCCGCGGAGTTTTGGTGGTGCCTGTCACTTCCCGAGTTTTCTTGTTTCACATAATGTTTCACACGCCCGAATCAGAAGTTGGTTCGGGTTTTTTGGTGCCTGTCACTCCCCGAAATTTCTTGTTTCACAATGTTTCACATATGCATAACTTGTTGATCGAATTTGATGCTGCTAGGCATCACTCAAGAGCTTTAGAGGAGTGGTGGAGTGATATATAGGATATAGAGGGTAGTCACATAAACAATAATGTAACAGGGCCCCTAAAAGGCATTAAAAACCCACCGCCACGTACTCCCAATTTTACATCCAGAAAATCAAAAAAATCTTCAAAAATAGAAATAATTTCTCAACCTCCCTAATACACTATTAGAGTGTGTTTTTCTTATACCTCGCGATCGCTCTCAAACATCGACAAATTTCTCGGGAAATAATTCACCCAGCTACTATTTCCTTTCACCCCGGAAAAAAATCAGATTCAAAAAAACAACCTCCAAACCCTCAGATTTCCTGTCCTAAACGGGTGTTTTTGAAAAAAATTCAAAGAATCCCTTGTCCCACTTGAGTTTTCTTGCATATATCTTAATCCAAGCTAATAAAATGTTTACAAACCTATTCAAAGAGAGTGTTTGAGGTGAGGGATCGTGAGTGTAATTTATAATCGCTGTAATAGAGACATCATACGATCATCTAAGAGAAATTCAGCCAAAGTGACTTTTGTATGCGAGTCTCATTTCACACTTCTCACATCCATATTAGGGAGGTAGAGTGGTGTGCACGATTACATCAAAGAACGCACAATCAAGATTGGGAAGTATATCGTGGAGACAAAGAAAACAGTTCGCGTTATTGCGAAGGAGTTTGGAGTTTCCAAAAGTACCGTCCATAAGGATTTAACAGAAAGGTTACCTGAAATTAACCCTGATCTTGCGAATGAGGTAAAGGAGATACTAGATTACCATAAATCAATTAGACATTTGCGTGGTGGAGAAGCAACAAAGCTTAAGTACAAGAAGGACGAGATTTTAGAAGAAGAACCAGTGAAATAAGCACATTCTATCTACATCTTTCATAATCGACATATTCCTACATAAATACTTGAAATTATTTTACAAAATCATACTATTTTTGCGATTTTATGATACAATATTTAATTAGGTTAAACTAATCACGGGAATGAGATTTGCAAGGAGGATATAGATAGAATGTTCGCGAGGGATATTGGTATAGATCTTGGTACGGCAAATGTACTGATTCATGTTAAGGGTAAAGGAATTGTTCTAAATGAACCTTCCGTTGTTGCGTTAGACAAGAATTCCGGAAAGGTTCTTGCCGTTGGTGAAGAAGCAAGACGTATGGTAGGACGTACTCCTGGGAATATTGTTGCCATTCGCCCATTAAAAGATGGCGTCATCGCAGACTTTGAAGTAACAGAAGCAATGTTAAAGCATTTTATCAATAAGTTAAATGTAAAAGGATTATTTTCAAAACCACGCATGTTAATTTGCTGCCCAACGAATATTACATCTGTTGAGCAAAAAGCCATTAAAGAAGCTGCTGAAAAAAGCGGTGGAAAAAATGTATTCCTAGAGGAAGAACCAAAAGTAGCGGCCATTGGTGCCGGTATGGACATCTTCCAACCTTATGGAAACATGGTAGTAGATATAGGCGGTGGTACAACTGATGTCGCTGTGTTATCAATGGGCGATATTGTCACCGCCTCTTCTATTAAAATGGCAGGGGACAAGTTTGATAATGAAATCCTGCAATATATTAAAAGAGAGTACAAGCTTCTAATCGGTGAACGTACAGCTGAAGATATTAAAATCAATGTTGCAACGGTATTCCCAGGCGCACGTTATGAAGAAATTAATATTCGTGGACGTGATATGGTGACAGGATTACCTCGCACAATTACAGTAAATTCAACCGAAGTAGAATCAGCACTTCGTGAACCAGTTGCTGCGATTGTACAAGCTGCTAAGAGTGTATTAGAACGCACTCCTCCAGAACTATCAGCCGACATTATCGACCGCGGCGTGATCTTAACAGGTGGCGGAGCCCTTCTAAACGGCCTTGATCAGCTACTAGCAGAAGAACTAAAAGTCCCTGTACTAGTTGCGGAATCACCAATGGATTGTGTAGCAATCGGAACAGGAATTATGCTTGACAACATGGACAAACTTCCACGCAAAAAATTCGGATAAGTAAGCTTTTGAGCCTGTGTGTACAGGCTCTTTTTTTGTCTTGTTTATATTGTTAGTTTTATGAGGCTTTTTTGCTGGGGTAGGTTAGGTAGAAATATTTATATTGGGATGATGATTGGTTAGGAGCAGGGGAGAGTGTAGTGTCGTTCATCGGGATTATGAACGACAAAACAGGAGCGGTGGAAGAGAGTAGTGTCGTTCATCGGGGTATGAACGACAAAACAGGAGCGGTGAAGAGAGTAGTGTCGTTCATCGTGGAGAGAACGACAAAAAAGATCTGAGGAAGAGAGAAATGTCGTTCATTAGTTATGAAGACCAATCCAAGAGCTAAAAAAGAAGAAGATGGTTTTCATCCAAGTTATGAAGACCAATTAGGGAGTGGAATTAGAGGAAGATGGTCATCATTTTGGTCATGAAGACCAAACCAAGAGTAAGACAAGAGGAAGATGGTCATCATCGCGTCCATGAAGACCAAACCAAGAGTAAAACAAGAGGAAGATGGTCATCATCGCGGTCATGAAGACCAAACCAAGAGTAAGAAAAGAGGAAGATGGTCATCATCGCGTCCATGAAGACAAATCCAAGAGTAAAACAAGAGGAAGATGGTCATCATCGTGGCCATGAAGACCAATCCAAGAGTAAAACAAGAAGAAGATGGTATCATCGTGGCCATGAAGACCAATCTAAGAGTAAAACAAGAGAAAGATGGTCATCATCGTGGCCATGAAGACCAATCCAAGAGCAAAACAAGAGGAAGATGGTCATCATCGCGCCACGAAGACGAAACCAAGAGCAAAATATGAGCAAATTAGTCTTAATCATACCTATTAAGAAAACCCACCCCAAAAATCCACGCCCCCCAAAAAACTCCATAAAAAAAGCATGAATTCACCAAGTAAATTCACGCCAAAACCCAACTCCAATCCAATCCCCTACTTCAACTCCATCCAACTACCAACATGATGCACAGCAAACCCACCAAAACTGGAATAACCCTGATATTGCTCTAAAACAAGCCCCAGCTGATTATTCATTTCCGCCTGACCTTCTTCGAAAAACGTTAAAAATCCGTCACTAATACCGAGATTCATCGTCTCAACTGCGATCGTTACATCTTTATTAAGCAACACAGCGAGATCCATCTCATATTTCACTAATTCAATAATGCCATTTGGGCCAACGGCTTTGTCACGGTAGGCCATAATGGTCACTTCGTCTGTATTTTTTAACGCCCATTCGGCTAGATTGCCTTTTCCGTGTTTGTTACGGAAGTTCATTTCATCAAACCAAAACGGAATGTCAACTGCAAGACTGATGCCTAAACCAGATGCAGTATTAGCGGCAGCTAAAATCGCTCCTTGGTATTTAAGAACAGCAGCCCCATAGTTTGTTGTCCATTGCTCTGTTAAATAAGGCTCAATATCAAGGTGAATTCCGGCGAACTTCTGACCAGTAGCTGCCCCATTTTGATAACCACTTACCCAATTTAAAAAGTTCAAAAATGCTTTATTGTTAGCACCCCAGTTAGGTGCACCATCTAACGCGTAAACATCCATACCTAGCTTCGCAGCTTCGCTAATAAAAGTGTGATAATAGGTAACATCAATACTACGGTCAATCTGCAAAAACACGTGTGATACTTGCTTTGCTTCTAAAAACTGTAATGTAACTTCGCGGTCATTTACAATTTTACTCGTATCCCAGAGCCATGTTGAATAGCCCGGCGACAGACCCTCAGCTTGTGCTTTATGATTCAAAGCTAGACCTCCTAGTTGAGATCCTAGTAAGAATAGTAATGTCAGAACTACAACCTTTATTTTCATCATTAGCCTCTCCTTTTCAATAGCCCCATGGCTCAAAAAGGAGCCTGGCAGCTTGGCAGCCTTGCAATGTTGAACATTGGGTAGGCCCATAGCTTTGCGTCCTTGTTTTTCAACAAGTTTGCCTTTTTCAGATTTTTCTTAAGTATAAGGGCTTGTCCGGTAAAAAAATATAGGAGTGGGTTCCTATCATTATTTTCCCCTAAAATATAACAGGTAATTTATGAAAAAATGTAATGAGAAAACTGCCAATGTCCTTTATAATAAATGATAGGGAATTCTGTCGAAAAGAATTCATTTGTACGGTAACAACTATGTGACTAAGGTGGGTGTACAGATGTTAAGAGGTTTATATACAGCAACAGCAGGAATGCTTGCACAGCAAAGACGTACTGAAATGCTTTCAAATAATATGGCAAATGCCAATACAGCTGGTTATAAAGCGGATCAAGCAAGTGTCCGCGCATTTCCCGAAATGCTTTTAAATAGAATGGAAAATAAATCAGTACCAACAACAAATGGTTCAAGTTTTGGTCAAATCACACCGATTGGTTCGATTAACACAGGTGCTTACGTTCAAGAATTACAAAGCACTTTTTCACAAGGCGGTCTTAAAGAAACTGGCTTGTACACGGATGTAGCGCTTTTAGAAGAAATTATTCCCTTAAACGCAGAAACGAATGTAAAAGGTGCTTTGTTTTTTGCCGTTCAAAACCAAGCAGGTGAAGAGCGTTATACTCGTAACGGTCACTTTACACTAGATAATAACGGGATCCTAACTTCTGGAGGAAATCCAGTACTATCTACAACAGGCCAGCCAATCTCCATTCAATCTAGCGAATTCCAAGTAACGCCTGATGGAGAAGTAATTGCGGATGGAGAGTTCGTAGCACAAATTGATGTTCGTTTTGAAGCGGATGTTCGTAACCTTGTAAAAGAAGGTAATGGTTTATTCCGTACTTTCAATAATGAAGAACTGCCAACTGCAGTAAACAACGATAACATTCAATATAATCTAAGACAAAATTATTTAGAAACTTCAACAGTAGATGTTGGACGTACGTATACAGATATGATGACAGCGTACCGTTCGTTTGAAGCGAATCAAAAGGTATTACAAGCTTATGATAAAAGTATGGACAAGGCCGCGAACGAAATTGGCCGCATATAATAGGGGGTACTAGTAAATGCTACGCTCAATGATAACAGCGACGAATACGATGAGTCAGCTTCAAAAGCAGCTTGATCAAATCGGCCACAACATGGCTAATATTGATACACAAAGCTATAAAAGAACAGAAACTTCTTTCTCTGAGCTGGTACGTCAACAATTCAATAACCAGCCCAACGCTGCTGAGGAAATTGCAGAGCAACGTTTTGGCAGGGAATTAGGAATTAGACAGGGAACAGGAGCTATGCTTAACAGCAGCCTTGTTTTTACACAAGGAAACATTAAACAGACAAGCAGAGAGCTTGATATTGCCTTTACTCTTCCAAATCAATTTCTACAAATTGACGTAAACGGGGAGATTAATTATACAAGAGATGGTGCATTATACTTATCACCAACAAATGATGGAACAAATCAATTATTGTTAACAGCTTCTGATGGAAGTCCTGTTCTTGATGAAAATCAAAATCCGATTCGTTTTAATGATGATTTTCAAAAAATCGTTATTTCTAATGATGGTACGATTTCAACCGTTCAAAATGACCAAACAGAAGCACCACAAGAATTTCAGCTCGGTGTTGTCCAAGTAGATCGCCCGCAAATGTTAATTCAAAACGGAAACAACCGTTATGGATTAAAGGATTTAGGTGACATTCCGTTAAATGAAGTGTTAACGTTTCTAGAAGGTGAGCTGCGCGGTGATGTTGCAATGGAGCAAGGGGCACTTGAAATGTCCAATGTTGACTTATCCAAGGAAATGACCGATTTATTAATCTCACAGCGTTCCTATCAGATGAATGCAAAATCGGTTACACTTGGTGACCAAATGCTGGGATTAATAAACGGCGTAAGATAGGAGTTTAGTCTATTGGTAGCTAAAGAAACGACGAAACCGATCAGTCGAGAAGAAGTGAAAAAGGCTAAAAAGTCTAAAAAAGAACAAGAGATTCATGAAGAAGGTCGTCAAAAGGTGATTGTTCGAGTTCGATTACTCCCTATTTGGGTGAGGGTTCTGCTTGTTTTAATTCTTATGGTTGTAAGCACAATCGCTGGACTTATCGTCGGCTACGGAGTCATTGGTAGTGGCGAACCAAAGGATGCCCTTGAAAAGTCCACTTGGCAGCACATCATTGACTTGGTTGAAAAAGAATAAAGCTCGGGATATACTTGTTAAAAGGAAGGTGAAAGCCTTCCTTTTGTCGTACATATACATAGTGATGATTTTCTTAAAAAGGAGCTTATACATATGCTAGATAGTAATGAAATCAAGAGCATCATTCCACACCGTTACCCATTTTTACTTGTGGACCGCGTGCTCGAGGTCGAAGAAGGAACACGTGCAGTTGGAATCAAAAACGTATCAGCGAATGAAGAATTTTTTAACGGTCATTTCCCAGATTACCCGGTAATGCCCGGCGTATTAATTGTAGAAGCACTTGCACAAGTTGGCGCAGTGGCAATTTTAAAAAAGGAAGAAAACCGCGGTAGACTAGCATTTTTTGCTGGTATTGATAACTGTCGTTTCAAAAAACAAGTTGTACCTGGTGATCAGCTAAGACTTGAAGTTGAGATCACACGTTTACGTGGTTCACTTGGTAAAGGAAAGGCCATCGCAACAGTTGACGGCGAAGTAGCATGTGAAACAGAAATCATGTTTGCTTTAGGTGAGAAAAAATCAGAAGAGTAAGAAGTCATAAGAGTCAAATGACCAGATAGGTCGTTTGACTCTTTTTGCATGAGGAAGGTTTCATTCACTGGAAACTTGTCTATATAAAGCATATCGGCCGATCAATTTTCATGAAAAGTAAGAATGAAAATAGACGAAATGGGAAGCATAATCAAAGACCGGATTCAAAAGCTAAAAAAGGTCAAAATAGAAAGGAGCAATTATGATGAGAAAAAAATGGCTATTAACTTTATCAGGATCATTACTAGCAGCAATGATCGTAACAGGTTGTACTGCAGATGACGAAGATCCAGCACCACCAGAAAATACACCAACAGAAGAAAACGGTGAAATGGATACAGAACAACCACTTGAAGATGCAGGTGAAAACGTAGAAGAAGGCCTTGAAGAAGGCGGCGATATGATGGAAGAAGGCGCTAACGAAGGCGAGAACATGTTAGAAGAAGGTACTGACGAAGCTAACGATATGATGGAAGGCAACAACGAAGGTACACAAGAAGGTAACAACAACGAAGACGAGAATAAATAAGATGTGAAAGGCTAACATAACGATGTTGGCCTTTTTTATGTTTTAATCTAAAAATATTAATCATATTTATGATCTCACACCGAATAGGATGAAATGAACAGAGTTTTCTAGATTAATATGGAATGATGGTTCCATAGGAAAAAAGAGGTGTGTTAGAGATGAAAGACATGAATGCTCCATACCAACAGCATCTAACGTATATGAAAACCTATCATCCGTTCCATAGTCGTTTTGATCCTTGTCGTCCAATTGGTGTGAAATTTTATTCAACACCTCCTCATTTATATATGGGTTTTCAACCACCAAACCTACAACAGTTTCCCCCAAGAGTTGCACTGAAAAAGGGAACACTTTGGCCTGCATTATATGATGATTACGTAAATCCATATGAGGCAAAAGGAGGTCCAAAGCCATGAGTCACAAGCAATTACCAGATGAGTACTACAAACTGCTAGAGGAGCTTCAAGCTGTAGACTTTGTACTTGTCGAACTAACTCTATATTTAGATACACATCCAAATGACATGCAAGCCCTGCAACAATTTAACCAATACGCTGCCTATTCCAAACAGTTAAGACAGACATTTGAAGCCAAATTCGGCATGCTCACACAATACGGTGGCAGCTTTGCCGATGCAAATTGGAGCTGGGGAACTGCTCCATGGCCTTGGCAGGTGTAGTGGGGCGGTAATTGAGGTGAACAGAGTTTAAGAGGAACTGACCTGGATTTATCTTCAAAAATAGAGGCTTAACTTCGTACGATTTAACAGGGATTTGCTACTAAATTAGAGGCGTATCGGAGGTTCAACAGGGATTTGCACTAAATTAGGGGATATATCGGTAAAATAGCAGGGATTAGATACTAAATTAAGAGGTGTATCGACCATATAGCAGGGATTAGCTACTAAATTAGGAGGTATATCGGCAAATTAGCCTGGACTTGTTCTAAATTAGTGCATATATCAGCAATCTAGCAGGATTTTCAATTCTATCAAGAGGTTTATCCGCGATTATCGGGATTTTATCTGCGATTTTCGAGATTTATCCGCGATTATTCGCATTTTATCTGCGATTCTGAAGATTTATCCGCGATTAGACAAAAAGCGACATAAACAGGAGAGGAGAATAACAGCATGTGGGTTTATGAAAAAAAACTTCAATACCCTGTAAAAGTAAGCACATGTAACCCGACACTTGCAAAATATCTTATTGAACAATACGGCGGTGCCGACGGTGAACTCGCAGCTGCACTTCGCTATTTAAATCAACGCTACACAATTCCTGATAAAGTAGTGGGCTTATTAAACGATATCGGCACAGAGGAATTTGCCCACCTCGAAATGATCGCAACAATGATTTACAAGCTCACAAAAGACGCCACACCAGAGCAGCTAAAAGCAGCGGGCCTTGACCCCCATTATGTAAATCACGACTCAGCACTTTTCTATCACAACGCAGCAGGCGCACCATTCACGGCAACTTACATCCAAGCAAAAGGCGACCCAATCGCTGACCTTTACGAAGATATCGCTGCAGAAGAAAAAGCGCGTGCTACATACCAGTGGATCATAAACATGTCCGATGACCCTGATTTGAATGACAGTTTAGCCTTCCTACGTGAACGCGAAATTGTCCATTCTCAACGTTTCAGAGAAGCGGTTGAGATTCTAAAAGACGAAAGAGATCGGAAAAAAATATTTTAAGAAGCTTTAGCCCAGAACCCGATGTAGTTCTGGGCCTTTTGCTGTGAAAAAAGATGTTCTTGGCTGTGAAATACACTTTGAAAAAACACAAAAAAGCCACACAACCATGTGCAGCCATTCGACAAAATTCGGGAAGTGACAGGCACCAAGCACCCCGCTCCGGACCACATCCCCCGCACAGGCACCACAACCTCCGCCCTAAACCGACCTCGCCAACAACCGTCCATCCAACAAAACAGAAATAGATTCCTCCAATTCTGTAATGTTTTTCACACTAGCGGATATTTGTGCAGGTGTGTTGGTTGTTTTGGAGATTGTAACAAGGACCTTCAGGTGAGTGTCTGGTTGTTCCACGTGCTCTTTAAAAAAAGGTAACCATTCTTTTGAAATTAAAGCTTCGATTAACCAGGAGTTTTCGCCATCTTCTTTGTTAATCACAAGACCATCTTTCAAAGAAATAACTTTGTTTTCAATTACTGCTGTATCATCAATTTGTAGACCGACAAGCTTGAACGTTTTCATGATATCATCCTCGCTAGCTCGTTTTCTTTTAGTATACCATAGAGATCACAAACTACAGAATGAGCCAATCGACGGTCTATTTCGAAACATTTGATACCCGTTCAATGACGGTCATAATGATGGCTTCAATTTCTTTTCGGTCTTTCGTTTTTACTAATAAAAGCTCTTGCAGGCTTTGCGTGAACTTAGGGTTTTTTATTAAATAATCAATCAACTGAGAAACGGAGCCTTCAGCTTGATATTTTCCATACATTTCATAAAGATATTCATTTGTTTGTTCATCGCGTCCAAGCAGATGATCGATGCTTACTTGAAACGCATTGCTAAGCGATATTAAATAAGAAAGATCTGGAGCTTGCTCACCTGTTTCAAGGCGGGTAATAACTGGTCGGGATACGCTGATTGTTTCGGCCAACTGCTCCTGTGACCAACCATTTTGTTCACGATAAAATCTTAGATTCATTTGGAATTTCTCTAATTCTCTCATGTAACAACATTTCCCTTCTCCAAGCTTACTGTTATCGTAAAGGAGAATAGGGACAAGGTATGTTCTAATACAGAACATATGGAGTGATGTTCTAATACTGTACAAAAATAGATAATTCGTCCTAATTTAAGAAAATACGTAAAATACAACGAAAGAAAGAGATGAAACTATCTTTTTCCCGATATTTCGTCAAATTTAGCCAAAAATGAAAAATAGTTAAATTTTGAAATAGGATAAATTGGAATATACTTACATTGACAAATAATTGAAGAGAGGTCATGAAATGGTTGAATTTAGGCTGAAATCAATTTACTTAGAAAAAAATCCACAACGAGTTAGAGAACATACCGATGGAAACTTAGTTATTCTGAGAGTAGGAGATCAAGAAGTAGGTACAACAAACTATCATCATTTTCGGGTTCCTGTACACGCCACAGTCGATATCCGATATTTAGAGCCAAATTTGAATAGTATTCTACGTATCATTTTTCAATTAGAAAAAAGTGACTTATCCATTCAGTATTTTACCTGGAATGAGGATGAAAAACACTATATTGACACACCTCTTCATGAAGAAATCATTCAATCTCAATCCTTTCAACACATTCTTCAAAGTGTAAGCTTCACTGGTGAAAACAATTTTTCATATGTAACGAATTCCCTACAACGACTAACAGACCAACATTATTAAAAAAACTAGAAAATTGTTGAATTTTGTTGTATCAAGATAAAACCAAATTAAAAAATTTATTTCCTTATAAGAAAAATTTAGTTTCATAGCACAGAAGCAAATAAAAAAACAATTTCACTCATTTTTCCAATCCTTAGGAATCGAATACAATAAGCTTGTACAAAAAAGGAAAGGAGGAATGAAGTGATCAATCAAATCATTTTGGTTGGAAGATTAACAAAAGACCCCGAAATTCGCTACACAGCTGATGGAGCACCGGTGGCGAACATCACACTTGCTGTTAGCCGAAGCTTCCGAAATGCAGCCGGAGAAATTGAAACAGATTTTGTGAATTGTACGGTGTGGAGACGAACTGCTGAGAATACGGCTAACTACTGCCGCAAAGGTTCAATCGTAGGTGTCACAGGTCGTATCCAAACACGAAGCTATGAAAATGCTGAAAAAACCCGTGTTTATGTTACAGAAGTTGTTGCTGATTCTGTTCGCTTTATGAGTGGTAAGCCACGTGAACTAGTCGAGCAAGAAGCTTAATTTTCCCTCGTTCTCTTCATGAGAAAGAATCAATGGTATCCCCTTAATTCCACATTTTTTAAGGCTGATTGCTGTGAGGTGATCAGCCGATTTTTTTGCAAATTTGATGATAGGAATCTTTTGTCCAAAACTCGTTAATTTGTACCATGAATTTTCCCTCTATCTCTATTATCATTACACATAGTCCATAGTTTCTGGGAGAAATATGAAACTTCCTGGGAACTTATTCGTATAACATATAAAAGGGAAGAAGGAGTGTACAAATTGAAAAAAACACTATCGGTTGTTTTTGCCGCTTTATTAATGTTTATGCTTGCAGCATGTGATCAAACAGCAAAAACAACTAACGAAGAAGCAGAGCCAACAGAAGAAAGCACAAAAAAGGAAAACACATCAGAACTAACTCTTGAAGAAGTAATGACAAAATCAATGGAAGCTTCAGAATCAGTGAAAAGCTTCGCTGTTAAAATGGATATGACTCAAGAAATGTCTGCTTCTGAGCAAACAGAAGAAATTGATATGGATTCAACCATTGATATGAAGGTTGTAACAAATCCAATGACACTATATCAAAAAATGGATATGAACATGAACGAAGCTGGAGCGGAAAATACTTATACAACTGAAACATATTTCTCCCCTGATGGAATTTTTGTATTTGACTCATCAACAAATCAATGGATGACGTTCCCGAAGGAAATGTCAGATCAACTGATGCAAACATCAACACAAGAAACAAATCCAGCAGAAGAGCTAAAAAAGCTTCAACAATTTGTTGATGACTTTACATTTGAGCAAGATGATAAAAACTTCATTTTAAAATTAAATGCATCAGGTGAAAAATTCACAGACTTTATTAAAGAAACAGTCGAACAAACACTTCCACAAGATCTTTACGCAGGTGGAGATGTTTTTAATAATATGAAGATCAATGAAATTAAGTATGAAATCCACATCAACAAAGAAACATACTACCCAACAAGCCTAAATACGGTAATGGATATGGAAATTACCGCTGAAGGTGAAACTGTTAAACTGAAGCAAAATATGGAAGGAACGTACACTGATTATAATGAAATTGAAGAAGTAAAAGTTCCTCAAGAGGTTATTGATAACGCGGTTGAAATGGAAATGTAATAAAATGGCTGATTGCTTAGCGATCAGCCATTTTTATTTAAAGAATGTAACGGAAAAACAAAAAAACGACAGCTAAAAAACTGTCGCTCTACTTCGAAACCTTCTTTTCAATTAATGTAACTAGCTTTTGCCACTGTGGGGCCTTTTTTTCTTCATTTTTCTTCTTGCTTTTTTGCTTTGTTGCCATCTGAAAAAACCCCTTCCTAGCTCATCGATAACGTAAAGAGCTCTTCAAGCTCATCAGAAGAAAGCTCTGTAATCCAATTCTCACTCTGGATAATTTCATCATTTAATGATTGCTTTTTCTCGAGCATCTCATCAATTTTTTCCTCAATCGTTCCGGTTGTAATGAGTTTATGAACATGAACGAAGCGGTCCTGACCAATTCGGTAGGCGCGGTCTGTTGCCTGGTTTTCAACGGCAGGATTCCACCAGCGATCATAGTGGATTACATGGTTGGCGGCTGTTAAATTCAGTCCTGTTCCACCAGCCTTCAATGAAAGAATTAAAAACGGAAAGTCCTTGTTTTGAAACGATTCAACCATTCGGTCACGCTCTGATTTCATCACACTTCCGTTCAAAAACAACACCTTTTCACCAAATTCCTTTTCCAGCAGCCCTTTCATCATTTCACCCATGCCGATATATTGCGTGAAAATTAAGCAGCTTTCCTGTTGCTCACGGATGGAGGTGGTAAGTTCTAAAAGCTTCTCAATTTTATGTGAACGAGAAACTAACTGCTTTGGCTGTTGTTCCTTTAAATACAGGGCAGGGTGATTACAAATTTGCTTCAGTTTCCCAAGCATCTTCAAAATCAATGCTTTACGCTGCATACCAGCCAATGAATTCACCTGCTCAAATGTATCCTTCACAAGCTGCTCATACAATGAGGCCTGCTCAATAGAGAGCGGAATATACTCTTTCTGCTCCTGCTTTTCAGGTAAATTCAACGCAACCTGTTCATCTCGTTTTGTACGTCTTAATAAAAACGGCTTAATATAACGCTGCAGCTGTTCAATTTGCTCCACATCACGATCTTTTTCAATTGGAAGAACATAGCGTTTATGAAAGCTATGCAAGCTGCCTAAGTAACCATGATTCAGAAAATCGTAAATGGACCAAAGCTCTGTTAAGCGGTTTTCCATTGGCGTTCCTGTTAAGGCAATATGATGCTGCCCGCGTAGCTTGCGGATTGCCCGCGATTGCTTTGTATGCGCATTTTTAATATTTTGCGCCTCATCTAAACAAATCGTACTCCACTTAACAGCTGAAACTTCCTCGAAATCAGCATGTGACAGTCCATATGAAGTAATAATCACATCATAGCCCTGTAATGAAGGAGCAAACCCCTCTTCCTTAGGGCGGTTCGGTCCGTAATGAAGCTTCACATTCAAGTGCGGAGCAAACTTTTCAAATTCCTTCTGCCAGTTACCAAGCACTGAGGTTGGCGCAATGATGAGCGCAGGATGCTCAGGCTTTTCCGTAGCTTTTACATAAGAAAAATAAGCAATCATCTGAATCGTTTTTCCAAGACCCATATCATCTGCAAGACAAGCGCCAAAGCCAACACTACGTAAAAACAACAACCAATCCACACCATTTTGCTGATAAGGGCGAAGTGTTCCTTGAAACTCCTCAGGTATCTGGTGTGTAGGCAGCTCCTCCGTATCGGTCAGCTTTCTAAGCAATCCTCTCATCTGCTGATTCAATTCAATTTGAATATTAGCAAATGCACGTGCATCAACGACATCATCATGATCTTCGTCAAGATCTTTTGCGTTCAGCTCCTGATGAAGAATATCAGACAAATGTAAACCATCTCGATCAGCTTTTTTCAAAATGGCCTGAACCTGTTTAATGAAGGCAGGATCAAGCTTAATCCACTGTCCTCTAAAATTTACAAGGCGGCGCTGCTGCGAAACGAGCTGCAGAAATTCCTCTTCACTCATCTCCACGCCGTTTGTTGAAAAGCGCCAGTTAAAATCAATCAATGAGTTCATGCCAACAAATGACTGCCCACGAGGGGACGATGATACCTTGGCCTTGAGCATAAGCTGCGAATCCTTCACAACCTGCCACCATGATGGAAGCAAAATTTCCACGCCCATATTAATGAGCGTCTCACTCGCATCGGTTAAAAACAACCAAGCTTCATCTTCAGTCACATACGTGGTTCCAGTTTGAAAGCTTAACCAAGGCACAACCTCTGAAAAGCGCTCCTGCTCACGCTCAATCTTGCTTAAGAAAGGCTTCCACTTTCTCGGCAGCTCGCCTTGATAATGAATCAAATCATCTTCATCCGTTTTACTACGCAAAAGAATCTCAAGCTGCCAATCATCAGTGTCCGTTTCTGGTTCATTTAATCGAAGGCCAACTGTAAATGGTGTATCATCGTGATGCCAACCGATTTTTTCAAGAAAATCTGCTTCATCGATGAAATGTCCTTGAAACGTTGTTAATACAGGATAAGCATTCACAATATCTGCCCATGCATCATGAAGAATCAAATCATTTTCGATCAGATCGTTCATAGCCGCAGAAAACCATTCCAAAGCAAAGCCTTCGAGCTCATTTCGGGCATCTTTAAAGCGTGTCACACCTTGCTTCCAGCCTTCAAAATCAGGCACATACTCACCATTTGCGATGATGTCATAAATCGTATGGGCCACATGGGCAAGGCGCTCTGCATCTTCTGACAACGAAATCGTCGCAAGTGAATTGTACGTTTCTTTTCCGAGCAGCTCGACCATCATCCATGCTGAGAGCTGAACAGCTGGCAAGCCGATATAGCTAATGTCCTCTAATTTTGTTCCGAAAAAAGAAGACTCGTGCCAGGTGAAAAGATAACGGGAAAACTCTTCAACTGTAAGCGGGCTTTCGTCGTGTGCAGATGTACAATACACATAAAACGAATTGTTCTCAATTTGCTCTGCATGCAGTACAATATTGATCGTATTAATCATGGATCAGCTTCCCTTTCTTCAATTCTTCCTGAAATGCACGTAGTCGTTTATGTTCATCCGATAGCTGCAAAATATAATTTTCCCATACTTCTTCGCGCTTCAGCTTTTTGTACTGAGATTTCATTCTCTTCAAATAGCGCACAGCCATTTTATAATTTTCACGGGTCTTCATACTGATTTCATGCTTAACCGTTTTAACATAAAGAGGCAAAAGGACACCCGGCTCACTTTTTTCAATATCTCTTAACACATAAGTATCCATTTCTTCAATTGAAAAACCTAATAACGTCTGCAGTTCAATCCACGTACGATACTGCTCTTTATCTAAAAGAAAATCATGATATTCCGCATAACTCAACGGAAGCATATTACGGCACGCCCGTTCAAACAGCTTTTCATCATTTGTAGCTTTTGAATATTGCTTAATAAGCTGCATCATATAACGGATAACTTGTCGTTTTTCCTCAAAAGGAAGATCACTGTTTATGTATTCGGTTGAATTGTCCATCATATAAGACATCCACCCAGACATGCGCTTCCAATTTTTCTTTTTCATGATGTCCTCAACCCAATGAAAGGTAAAAGGAAGTGCAGAAGGTGAAAGCTTTTTCATCGTTTCAAAAATGTGCTCATCACGCGATTGAAGAAAATCCATATGCATGAGCGCTGTTTCCATTTCCACCGCAAACGAAGGCTCGTGATTTTTTTCATCTTCAAGATGCTCCTCAAGCCATTCTCGTTCGATATTAATAAACTTATCGCGACGCAATAGTTCAATCCATAGCAGTTGATACAAATTCGAGCGCTCGTATTGATATTGCTTGCTCGTAAACAACAGCTCACGGAAGCGCTCAACACTGTCCACTAAAAGCGGATCAAGGGCAAACGGTAAGGCATAGCGTTTCATCTCAGAAATCGCGATCGCCACATTATCTGAAAGCTGATCAATATAAGGGTAAATAATATGTTGTAACATATAGTCTGTTGGCTTCGTCTCATTAATTAGCTGCAAGATTTTTATAAAAACTGTCACAGATGCCTGAACGATAAAAAACTGCTTCATCTCAGGAGACTTCGGTGCCTTCTTTTTCAGGGCTGAATAATAATGATGAAAAAGACTTTGAAAAAGCTGATTTGGTGAAGAAAGCTGATCATACCAGCTCTCAAACTCACGATCAAAAAACGCAATCCAGCTTGCAAGGGAGGAATCTTCATACTCCTTTTCAGGCTTTAAAAGTGAGCTCGCTTTACGTACATGCTTTAACACATCATCGCTCGGTTTTTCTTCTTTCCAAAAATCAACGAAGGTACCGACTCGGTCCACACTTGCATATACATATAGAAAGGCTGCAATACGGTGCCGACATATTGAAGGAGCCGGACAAGTGCACGTGCTCATCACAAAATCATCCAAATCAAGCTCAACCTGAACACTCGTGACATCCTGGACTTTTGCGGAAACAGTGTGACTTGTTGTGCTCACATTATAAATACTACCTTGACGATATAAAATGAGTCCTTTTTTCACGACATTACGATCATGCTCATCCTGAGGAGAAAGCAACTGTTTAATCTGTTCACCGGCACCAAGTACAAATTCTTTACTAAGTTCCCGACCAAGCATAGAGAGGACTCCTTTCATTTAAAGCAGAACTGCGCCCAAGCACAGCTGCACTACATTAAACAGATAAATGATTGAAATAAACCTAATTCTTCTATTATAACGCATAATGAATTGATCAAAAAGGTTTAGTACGAGAAAGAATCGGGGACATAAAAGAAAAGCAGCTTTCGAAACTTTTATTTGCTCCGGGCAAACCAAATAAATTACATCTTGTCAGCACCACAGAATCAAAGTATAATGATTTGGTATTGTCTGAATTTGTAAAAAAAGAAAGGAAACTTATACAATATGAAGGATAATCAGCTGAAACAAGAAGAGCTGTTACAAATTCTATTAAGCGCCTACGACAAAGGCGAAGCAAAAGCCGATATCACAACTAACGAAATGATAGAAGACTTAATCTCTCAAATAAGAAAAGTATATGCATCATAAAGAAAACGGGCACCTGGTGAGGGTGCTCGTTTTTTGTGTTGGGTGGTGCCTGTCACTTCCCGGATTTTGTCGGAATAGGATGAGGAGGTGCCTGTCACTTCCCGGATTATGTCGAAACGTGTCTATCTGCAGAGGAATTCTCAAAATAGAAAAACAAACCTCAAATATTTTGCTGGCAAATGACGGTTACACTTTTGACGGTGTTGCTAAGATGATTAGTTTATATATTACTCGGGAAATATTATATAAAAAGACAACTAGCAGATCGGTGAATGGCTAAGCTTGTGGGCAGTCTATACAGGACTGTCATTGTTAATGTTTTGTAAAAATCGATCAACCAATGGCGTACTGCTTAAAAAGATTGTAAAATACTGTAGAGAAGGAGGTGGATTCAATGGAAGAACGATTAGAGCGAATGGAAGACATGCTGGCCAATTTGATTAGGATGGTTGGTGATATGAAAAGAGAACAACTAGAAACGAGACAAGAGATTAAGGAAATGAAACAAGACATCTCAGAATTGAAACAGGACCAAAAAGCAACACGGGAAGATATAGCTCGATTACGACTGGAAAATGAAAAGCACCACACTGAAATCAGCAGTCGAATTTCTTCAAACGAGTTGGATCATGAGCACACTTGGGAAAAGACTGTGCAAAATGAAAGGGAAATCGCAAAATTAAAAAAGCAGTTTGAATTAATAGACTTCACGTGAAATGTAACCACAAAATCACCTTCGAACTTAACAACCACAAGAGCAAATACAACACTCGTTAAAAACGTCAAAGAACAATCCAATAGCACACACAGAGACTCCAAAAATAAGCTGGGTGGTGCCTGGCACCACCCGAATTTTGTCGAAAGAACAACATCAATCATCCATCATCTTCTCAATTATTTCCAGATAAATTTAAATAGATAAACGTAATGTACCGATATAACAAGATCGTAAGTGACTGTACGACTAAATAGACACTAAACGAATATTTCAATTCCCAGCCTTTATAAGTAAATACATCGAAATAAACACTTATTCCTTCAAATAGGGTGCCTGCTAGTGAACAAGCAATAATGTAAAAAAGAACACCAAATCCCCTAATGTGAAACCTTTCATAACAATAGACAAAGAGATAGGAAAAGGGTGCGTAAAATAGATACGTTAAAATATCGAAAAAATCATATTTCCCTGTATCCATCACATCGTATAAGTTGAATGTAGGTGAAGACAGTAGATGATCTAATATCCTTGCAATAATCGAGCCGAACATAAGCATAATAATACTCAGACTTATTGGCATTCTCTTCGGTAAGAAAACAATAATCGCTATGGTAATAATTAACCCAAGTAGGATAAACCACTCATTTTCATCAAATGCTTTAGGGAGTGGAAGAATGTTCATGTCCATATCCCTTCTTTTTTCAGTAGCTTTTTATATGTTACCTGCAATAGCTGAATAACTAGCATTAATACAATAATTAGCAGAAATGAAAGGTAATACTCCCAATTTTTATACTTAATAATGCCCAATATTACCAGTACTTTCTCTAAAATAAGAGTGATGAAAACAGTCACGAAGAGTAATACTATCCTCCCAAGCTTTTTACTAATAGCAGATCGTAAATTAAAATAAATTAAATAAGCAAAAGGAAGTAAAATCACCTCAAATAGTCGAAAAGCAATAAAACCACTTACATCATTCGTTAGTTCCCACACTTTAGTATTAACATATAAAATTGAAAAATAGCTCGTAATGAAAAACTCTAATACCATAAACATAAATATGTTCTCAAGCGGATTTAAGCCTTTTTTCATGACCGTGAAAGTAAGAATCATAACAACAGAAAGATTGAATAACAGTAACAACTCCATTTGTAGTCAACTCGCATTTGATTTTTGAAAGTATTTTTTTATTCTTTGCAGTATTTGTTAGGTTATACATAGAGGGTGGTGCCAGTGGTCAAACCCCCAATAAATAGACAAAAAACAAAACGACAAAATTGGAAAATAAATGAAATGTAATTGTCCTTTGAATTTTAAACTGAGATTTATTTAATACTTGACATGGAGCCTCTGTGGGCATTATTCTGCCACCAAAAAGCCAGCCATTTAGTTAATGGTTGGCATACCAAACAAGGCAATCATGCACCACTCCATATCAAGTTGCTGCTTTGAAGTTTGATACGCAAAGCCCCAGCTTCTTAGTTTGGATATAATCCTTATAATATTCACTTGGAGAAACAAAACCGGTTCTTGTATGAATTCGTTCCTCGTTGTAATAATGTACATATTTTTTAAAGTTTGTATCACTTGTTTTTATGTTATTTGTGGGATAAAAACATGGAAACTCAGATTTTAGTTGGGAAAAAAAGCTCTCTATTACCGCATTATCCCAACAATTTGCTTTACGTGACATACTCGGAGTAAAGTGTAGATTCTTGCTTAATTCATTGTAACTAAGGGATCTATAGACACTTCCTTGATCACTATGAATGACTACGCCTTTTAAATCTTTCAGATTTCTATTTTTCATCGCCTTTTTTACAGTAGCTTCAATTAATTCAGTGTTTGGACTTGTGCTAATCTCAAAAGCAATAATTTCACTGTTAAATAAGTCTAGAATAGCTGAGATACATCTTTTATGTGACCCAATCCATACCTCAGTCATATCTGTTACCCATTTTTGATTAGGGTGAACTGCTTTGAAATTTCTTTTTAAAATATTTTCATATACAAAACCAGCTGCTTGAACTTTAGACTCTTTGGTTGTTTTTGGCCGTCTTACTTTGGCTTTTAAGTTTGTTACTTTCATTAAGCGAGCTACTCTTTTGTGATTCACTACTATTCCTTTATTCTTCAATACTTTCGAAATTCGTTTAGCACCATAGGTGCCCTGATGACGATTATAGATACGTTTAATAAGGCTTAAAATTTCACGATCCCCTTTACCAATTTTTCTACTAGGACGTTTAATATAAGCGTAATATCCACTTTTAGATACCCCTAAAACCTTACATAACAACACCACAGAATATTCCTCTCTCAAGTGGGTAATTGCCTCATATTTTGTGTTTATTTTTTCTCCTTGAGAAAGGCCTGGAACTTTTTTAGGATTTCATTCTCTAGTTCTTTTTCTTTAAGTTTCTTTTCTAACTCTCTTATCTTTTCATCTTGTTTTTGAGTTGAAGAATGGGCAACAGATTTAGGATTAATTAATCCTTTTTCTCCATTTTTCTTATATGCATTAACCCATCGATTAACCGTATCACGATGAAGGTCTAAATCTTTAGCCACAATTGCCACTGGTGTAAGATCTTCCAATACTCTACGAACAGCTTTTAACTTAGTTTCGACAGTATTATGTTGTTTTGCCATCTCTTATCCCCCCAATAAAAATGTATATATGTCGTACTTTAATTATAATTCATATGTCCATTATAAGGGGGTCGAGCACAGGCACCACCCGAATTTTGTCGAATAGTTCACACAACAATCCACCACCCACAATCTACCATTAAAGTTTAAATTGACTAATAACCTCCTAGAATAGTACATTTATAGTAGGTTTTTACTACTACTTCGGAGGCCGAACATGAAGAAAATACTTCTGGCAATTTTACTTACTTTATTCACCGCATCAATCCTGCCAACAACTTCAAGCGCTGCTACAGACACCAACTATGCAAACGCTGTAGGTGCAGGGAAAAAGCTATTACAAAAAACAAATGCTTTCAACCAAACAATCAGTAAAGGCGATCTTTACTATATCGATGAGCAATATGATGCATTCAGTGCCGAAATCAAAAAGGTTGAACGCGCAATCGGAAAAGTTTCTGGCTCTAAAAATCGTAAGTACTTAAATGACACATATGTAAAAGTCGCAAAAGTAGCGAGAGAGCGCGTCATCTATGAGGTTTCTCAATACCGATTAATCGCTGTGATCACGGATTCCTACTATAATAGTGAATTCACAAAAATGAAAAGTGATTATGCAAAGCTAGACAGGCTGAAAAAACGTGCAGTAGCGATTAAACAAGCAGGAGGCTACAAAGCTCTTCCGGCTGCAGTGAATCAAGAATTAACAGCTTACATCAACTGGTTCAGTGACAAGCTTAACCAATCAACAGCAGGTGATGGAGAAGCAGTTAAATTAACGTACAACCCAGCAACAGGAGACATCCTCCTGAACGGGGCAACTCTTTCACAAACAAGAAATGAAACATTCGCTACACTCGGTCAACCAACTTATAAAGATCTTGATGAATTTGAAGGTGGCACATATCTAGCCTATGTATATCCTTATCCATACTCAGATTATGATGAAGATCTTTATGTTTACTACGGCGGCAACGACACAGTGAACTTTATTGCTCACACATATATCGCAGGTGGCTACGGCTTCCCGGTTGAATTCCTAGACGCATTTGACGGAGATGTTTACTACAATCCATATCCAACAGATGATGCTCTTGATGAAATCATCTTTGTAAGTCCGACTGGACAAATTCTAAATGCACAATTCTATGAAGATTACTCTTACGGCGAAGGCAATTATTATGCTCTATATCGACTAATGAATATCGATGGAAACTTCGATCCGTCACTATATGAGCAAATTGATCCTTCTCAACTGTATTAAGGTGAGAAAAGCATCCATATCGGGTGCTTTTTTCGTTAAAAAAGAAAAAAATAATAGTTAATATCTTGAAAAATTGTAAAATATTGTAGAGGAGGTGAACAAAAGTGGACCAAGTTGAAGGAATAATAAGAAAAATGGATATCTTGCTATCCTCATTATTAGATAAGGTAAGTGGTATGAAGAAAGAACGATCAGATATGAAACATGATCTAGCAGGATTAAAGCAACACCAAACAACAATGGGCAGAAAAGTAACGATCATCTTAGATGAGCAAACAGCTATACAGGAAGACCTGACCCAAATACGTAAAAAATATGTTAATGATAGAAAAAGCAACTTTTTTACGATGAAAGAAATTGAATTTAATTCTTCACCCTCAATAAATGAAGAAGATGAGAAGAAAATGTCAAGAATCAAGAAACAACTCGAAGAAATAACTTCACAGAAATAACTCCAAACGAGCCTAACCATACATAAAGCTGAGTAAAAGACAGAATATAACCTCACCTTAGTATCTCCATAACATAAAAAAACCTTTAAAGAAGTAATTATTCTTCATCTAAAGAGTAGTTACTTCTTTTTGTAATCCTTTTCATACACCTTCCATTCAGGTAAACTAAATATAGAACATATCGAAAAAAGGAGGCACAACCATGCACACAATCGGAATCGACCTCGGCGGCACAAACCTGCGCATCGGCGTCTTCAATGAGCAAGGAGAAATCATCAACGAACAAAGTCAATCAACAGAAGCAGCAAAAGGACCCGAGTACGTCATAAACCAAATGGCAGAGATCATCAACAAACTAAAATCTACATATAAAATCAAAGCCGTCGGCATCGGCTCACCAGGCCCACTCAACCCACACGACGGAATCATTATCGAACCACCTAACCTACCAGGCTGGGTAAACATCCCGATCGTCCAACTACTCGAAGAAAAAACCAACCTACCAGTAAAACTAGAAAACGACGCAAACGCAGCTGCCCTTGCCGAAGCCACACTTGGTGCAGGAAAAGGTGCAAGCAGTGTGTTCTTCATCACAGTTAGTACGGGAATCGGTGGTGGATATGTGTTAAACGGCGAGCTCGTCTCAGGTGCCCAAGGAAGCTGCGGCGAGATTGGCAATATGATTGTGAACCCAAGCCCAGACGCCTATCAAGGACCAGGCCTGAACAAAGGTGCGCTCGAAGGTCTAGCAAGCGGAACCGCCATCGGCAGAATCGGTCAAGAACGCCTAAACATCACAAACGGCGCGCAAGGAGTTTTCCAACTGGCAGAGCAGGGCAACAAAGAAGCACAGAGTATCCTCGACGAAGCAATCAACTACCTAGCAATTGGCTTGGCAAACATTGTTCATACGGTGAATCCAGAGATCATCGTCATCGGCGGTGGTGTGATGAAATCGAAGGAACTAATTTTAGAGCCATTAATCAATAAAACAAAGGAATATGTGTATCCGAGTTTAAAGGAAACCTTAATAATAATCCCTGCACTGTTAGATCAAAAAGCAGGTTTAATCGGAGCGGGGCTGTTACCGAAGTAAAGGAAGTCACTCCAGCGAGTGGCTTTCTTAGATAAAATGGTATAATACAAAGAGGATTCGACAATAATAGACAAAGGTGATCGGAATGGAAAAGATTCATGAAAAAAATCGCTTTTACAAAGGTTGCTTATGGGGAATCCTCATTTCCATTCCTATTTGGATCGGTATCATTTATTTAGTTGTAAAACTTTTATAAAAGAACCTTCAAAAACAGAAAAAACGCAGCCCATAATGGAAAACTTAACAACGCTCCCCAAAACATACCGATAAACACATTCTCTTGATGCTCCATTAAGACCACTCCTTATAAAATAAGTATAAGTACTGATTACCTATAGTATAAATGAAAACGCTTACAAAGTCCATCATCAATAATTAAATTTTTATCTATAAATTTAAATAAAACAAAAAAGACAGCCACAATCACTGTCTGTTCACCGATACTTCATCATTCACTTTCGTATACAACCAGCTTCCACCACGATAGCATCCATACAATAAATAAAACAAACAAACGCCAGCCATATCATATCCAACATCCAACAATCGTCCGCTTCTTGAGAAAAACAGCTGTCCAATTTCAGTCAGAAAAGCTGCACCTAACGTCATAATGAAAACGAAGGAATGACGTCTCCAAGCCCAATAAATAAGGATAGCCAGAAAGAAGAAATAGCTAAAATGCCCAAGCTTCTGCCGACGATAGGTAAGATCCTGTAGATTCATCAAATCATTATGAAGAAAACTGCTAAAAGCAGGATGCGGCTCATAATGAAACGAAACCTTTTGTTGAGACAAAAGTAGACTTAAGCTTTCTGTAAAAGTGAATAAGCATAATAACAAAATAGCAAAACAAACAAGTAAACCTTTCAATCCAATCACCTCTTCTAGATGATGGTCATAAATAGATCTATCTATTCTTAGGAAAGAAAAAAAACACCCAAATTTGGATGCCACAGAGTGAAAGAATGATAGATTTTATGAAGATATTCTTTTAATAGCTTTCTTTCTATACTCTATATAGAGCTTTCCGTCCTGCTGTGAACGACTGAGGTGGAGGAGCTGTTAGTATATTGTGAAGAGCCAAAGGATCTTAAAGAGATTGTAAGTTTTATGAATGAGAGGATGGTCATTTCTGATTCGCACATCTTCCAGGTTATTTTAAGACCATTAATGAAGGAAGGAAAAATGGAAAGATTCAAAGCACCGGAAAAGGGTGGAACCAGAGAAGTGTTTCATTACCGAAGAAAATGAAAACTTTATATCTTGAAGGACTATTTAAGGAACCCACTGAGTTGGCTTATGCCGCTTGGTGGGCTTTTTTTGTTGCTGTAGTGGCTAAACGAATATCCATTTACAGATATCCTGAAAGAATGTATAATAAAATTAAGAAATGAGGTTTTAATTAACGTAATACGTTAATAATATTAATCAGGGGAAATAGATGGATATATCTTTCAAGAACAAACGTATAGAAAAAGTATGTAACAATGAAAAAGAAATGTCTAAACACTTTGAAAAGCAAGTTGTGAAAAAACTACAACAAAGACTATTTGAGCTAAGGGCTGCAAGCAGTCTTGACAAGATAAGTCATTTACCCCCTCCTAGGCTACATGAACTAGATCAGGATAGAACTGGTCAATTTGCAGTTGATTTAAAACATCCCTTTCGTCTTATTTTTGTGCCTGATCATGATCCTGTTCCTAGGAAATCTGATGGCGGTATTGATCGTACGCTCATCAGCGCTATAAAAATTATTGAAGTTGGG
The DNA here is from genome assembly GCF_021117275.1 of Metabacillus sp. B2-18. Taxonomy (NCBI): domain Bacteria; kingdom Bacillati; phylum Bacillota; class Bacilli; order Caryophanales; family Bacillaceae; genus Metabacillus; species Metabacillus sp. B2-18. The sequence continues at coordinate 4,794,133 of NZ_CP088245.1, read as the reverse complement.
GTTGATTATCATGGCAAATAAAAATCAATTTAATCCGGATTATATTGTTCCGCCTGGAGATACTTTAGAGGAATTATTAGAACACTACGATATGACTCAGGCTGAACTTGCAGAACGTACTGGCAGAACACCAAAGTTAATTAATGAGATCATAAAAGGAAAGGCTGCACTGACTCCAGAAACAGCTTTACAATTTGAGCATGTTTTTGGAGTAGAAGCTGACTTTTGGAATAATTTAGAGAGCAACTATCGGCAAATGTTAGCTAGAAAAAAGAATGAAGACCAACTCAAGGAACAATTAGATTTCTTGAACCAGTTTCCAGTTAAGTTCATGGTAAAGAATGGTTGGGTTAAAGCTGAGAAAGATAAAACGAAACAATTAAAAGAACTTCTATCTTTTTTCGGAGTCGCGTCCTTTAGTGCTTGGAAAGAAGTATGGGGCGAAGTATTTAACCAACCAGAGGCTGCATTTAGGAAAACAGAGGCTTTTCCAAGCAATTCCGAGTCAATCGCAGTATGGTTACGAAAGGGAGAACTAGAAGCAAGGAACATTAATTGTGCTCCTTATGATGAGAAAAAGTTTAAAGAATCATTAAAAGAGATAAGATTATTAACAGATGAAGATCCAGAAAGCTTTATTCCTAAGTTAACTGAAATATGCGCCAAGGCTGGAGTTGCAGTTGTATTTGTCCCTGAGACACCTGGTAGTAGGGTAAGTGGGGCTACAACATGGAATGGAAAAAAACCAATAATTATTTTAAGTTTTAGATATAAATCAAACGACCATTTATGGTTTACCTTTTTTCATGAAGCTGGCCATATTTTAAAGCATAGCAAGAAAATTACCTTTTTGGAATTTAAAGACAACATTGATGAATATGAAGAAGAAGCAGATCTATTTGCATCCACTACTTTAATACCTGCAAAGAAATATAGTGAGTTTATTAAAAAAAGAGACTTTAAGGAACAAGCCATTATAGCATTTGCGGAAGAAGTCAATATTGCACCTGGTGTTGTTCTTGGAAGGTTGCAGCACGATGGACATATACCTTATCCAACAAGGTTAAATCGTTTAAAAAGATCTTATAAATGGGCCAATTGAAAGTAACCCTTTTCCATATAGAAGTGGAAGGGGTTATTTTTTATTATTCAATTCAGTTCTATTAAATGGAGAAAATAAAACTTCTTATTAATATAGAAGAAACTCGTCAAATTTTGCTCATCACAATACGTGGTGGGCATTTTTTTATTGTTATAGGGGGGATATATTTTGCGTATTTTTATCCATTCAGCCTCACGGCGTTTCTTACCCATAAGAGAATCCGTAATGATGGCTCGGAACGACAGTATTTTATTAAGGACCATCACCCAGCTATCATTTCAGACGAAGATTGGAATGCAGCCCAGCAGGAGATGAAACGAAGAAGCAAGATGCTGAGGGATCCAGATGGCAAATATGCACAAGTGTATTCGAACACATCGTATTTTTCCAACAGCTTTTACTGCGGGGAATGCGGAAGCCCGGTTGTAAGGCGGAGGCTTACCTCGGAAAGAAATGGGGAAAAATATCTATACACAGCATGGCAATGCAGAGCGAAGATTCACCCCAAAAAATACAATATTAAATGTTCTGGACGACATGTTTGGGAAGAAGCATTGGAAAGAGAATTTATGGATTTGATTTATGAACTGAAAGAGAACAGAAGTCAGGTGATAGAAGAAGCAAATGAGGTCATAGCCGAGTACGACCTAAATATTAAAGAAAAAGAGCGGCTTGGAATTCTAGAAGAGAAACTGGAAACCATAAATGAACGTTTGGTTGAACTAACCGATAATAGCACCTCCTCAGTAAGTGGGGCTTATGAGGCAACCATAAGGCATCTATATTATGAACAAGAAATGCTTCAAGCAGAACTTGAAGAGCTTAACGAGAAACAGCAGGAAAGCCGCCATTTAGCCAAGCAACTTAGCAAATTACTGATGTATCTGGATGAATTGGAAGAACGCGCCGAGAACCAACCTTTCAGGGCTGACATTTTCAAGCAAACGGTTCACCGGGGCATCATTTACAGAAATTACGATGTAACCATTGAATTTAAATGTGGAATTGCAAGACAGGTTAGAGCTACAAGAGTTAAGGAAGAAGAATGACAGAATTATAGGATAAACCCCTTGAACTTTTATCGCATTTGAGTGATAGATAGCATACCTTAAGCCTTTTACATTGCGGCGAAAGGAAATCACTTACGATAAAAGAGAGGGGTTTTTGTGTTGGGGAAAATAAATGCTCCTTCGATTTCGGGGAGTAAGGAAAATGAGATGATTCGTGTTGCAGCCTACTGTCGAACAAGTACTAGTCATGATGAAATGACAAAGTCTCTTGAGAATCAGGTGCGGCATTATACAAGATTTATTCAAGGACAAGAGAATTATAAATTGATAGGAATCTACTATGATAGAGGAAAATCAGGAATGACAATCGAGAAGCGGCCAGGTTTCCAACGACTTCTGAGGCATTGTGAGGAACAAAAAATAGATTTAATTTTGACAAAGAGCGTTTCACGTTTTTCTAGGAATTCAAAGGATTTACTCGAAATAGTTGACCGTCTAAAGGAACTGGGTACGACAGTTTATTTTGAACGTGAGAAAATAAACACATCGGAATTAAAAAATAAGTTCTACCTTACTGCATTAGCAGCAATCGCTCAAGAAGAAAGCAGAACCATTTCGGAAATTACAAAATGGGGGTTTGAAAAAAGATTTCAAAGAGGGGTTCCTCATTTCCAACCACAGTTAGGTTATCAGGTGGTGGAAAACAAACAAGTATCTATTGTAAGGATAATTGAGGCAGAAGCAGCGATTGTTCGAGAAATATTTGAACGATTTAACAATGGAATGAAAAAGAGTGATATTGCCCATATGTTAATTGAACGGGGAGTAAAAACAACCAAAGGATATGATGTATGGACAAATACAGCTGTACATCGGATTCTTACTAATCGAAATTACACCGGGGACAAACTTACTCATGAGAAAGTGAGGGACTACCTACAAGATGGTTATAAGAGAAATAGTGGAACCGAGAAACAGTACCTCATTGAGAATAGTCACCCAGCCATTATTAGCAGAGAAACCTTTAATCAAGCGCAATCTCTTCTGGAAAAATATAATAGCAAGTTTCAGGCACGAAAGTATTCGCCGAAGAATAGGGAAACCCCTTTGTCCAAAAGAATTACATGTGGGTTGTGTGACAATAATTATCAGCATTCAAAAGCTACATGGATCTGCAGAAGAAGAAAAGCAAGCCAACATCTGTGCAATTCGGAAAAGATAACCGAAAAAGAACTTCTTAAGATGACAATCAGGGGTTTTCAACAGCGTTATGATTTTAGCAACCCAAAAGTGCTAAATCAGATGTTATTTGATATTAAACACATGAATAAAAACGATCACTTTGAATATCGTCGTTTGCTTTATTTTTCTGAATTGGAGATGGCTAGGGAAGTAGAGCTTAGTAAAGAAAAATACTTAACAAGTAGAGGGAGAGAAGAAATAGAACAGGAACTGAAGGCATTTGAAGAGTGGGCAACCAAAATTGAAGAAGACAGAAAATATCGTAATCAAGCAATTGAATGGATATCAAGGGTTACGGGTACAGAAAAGTTTATAAAGGGGCTTACCATTGACTATATGCGTGCCTGGATTATTAATATTAAGGTATTTTCACAAGATGCATTTATAATTCGATGGCTAAATCAGGAAGAAACACAAATAGGAAATTGTGTGGTACCTGAAAAGCCTGTGGAAAATAAAGTGGATCATGAACAGGTTCTTCCAACCACTCCTAATAAGGCCCCTGAAGTTCCGGTAGAAAAGGGGGAACCAAAATTGAACGGACAAGTTACTGTAATAGAAAAAAATCCTTCAAAAATAGTAACAACAGTAAAAAAGGAATTTGAGTTATATGCAAATCAACGCCCATCTGAACGGAAACCAGATCAACCGAAAATTAGAACTGCGGCCTATGCAAGAATTAGCACCGAAGTACCACACCAACTTGGAAGTTTGGAAACACAAATTGCCTATTACACTTACTATATTTTGAAAGACCCTAATCAATCATTGGTCAAAGTGTATGCTGAAAAGGGGGTATCGGGAACAAATACAGACCATCGAAAAGAATTCCAACGGTTAATAGAGGATTGCAAAAAAGGAAAAATTGATCGCATTATTACAAAGTCAATCTCCAGATTTGGCAGAAATACCGTTGACGTACTTGAGACTGTTCGAATGCTTAAGGCACTGAAGCCACCGGTGGAAGTTGTGTTTCAAAAGGAAAATATTCGAACACTTGATGAAGATGGCGAGGTGATGCTTACGATTTATATTGGACTGGCTCAAGAGGAAAGCAGAAACTTAGCAGAAAGCGTTGCTTGGGGAAAACGTAGATTGGCTGAGCGAGGGAAGTTCAATACCAAATACGAACGCTACGGTTATGAGTATGATGAGGATGGGAACTGGCTAATTCACCCGAAAGAGGGGGATGTTATACGCCGAATTTACAAGGAGTTTTTGACTGGCAAAAGCACAAATCAAATTGCAAAGGAATTATCTGAAGATGGTATTGTAACAGCTAGAGGAAAAAACAAGTGGCACCATCGCAGCATTGATTGCATGATTACCAATCCAATTTATGCCGGTGATTTAGTCTTTCAACGGTTTTATGTAGAGGATACTTTAACTGGAAAAAATCTTAAAAATAATGGAGAGCTCCCGCAATATGTAACCCAAAATCACCACCCAGCAATCGTCAGTAGGGAGGATTGGGAAGCGGCCCAACGTATCATGGATAGCCGGAGTAATAAAAAGGGAAAATCAACGAAGCCCCACACCCGACAGGAATTTTTTAACCTATTTACGTGTTCCGAATGCGGCGCTCCTATCATTCATATAAGATGCTCGAGTGATGGGTCTCATTATTGGCGGTGTAGAACAGCGGAGAAAAAGTACACAGAAGTAACTTGTGATGTACGTGGGTTCCGAGAAGAATCGATTGAACATAGGTTCATGACATTACTGCAGGAAATGAAAATGACAGATGGCTATCGGGATAAAATGAAACAAGCGTTTAGAAATACTGTTCCTGATGAAAACGAACGAAAACGGATAGAACAAGTCAAGGATGATATGCAGCAACTTTACCAACAGCTTTATGATGAAGTGGATGAAGGAGAGCGGCATGGAGGCGACCCCAACAAAATAAAAGAAATAACAGATCAAATTGTGGAACTGCAAAATCAAGTCTATGACTTTGAAGATAGAGAACAACAGTGCCTGGAAGCGGAAAAAGATCTTGAATGGCTTCTTGAAGAATTGAAAGGGATTCAGGAATTTAAACCTGAAAAGGAGCGGATTGAATTCCGGGCAGATATTTTCAGTAGGATTGTTGAGAAAGGAACTGTCTATCCCGATGGCCGAATCGTTTATGATTTAAAGTTTGGGATGCAAGTCACTACCGAACAAAATGATATGATGGCTTGGCGGTTGAGAAAGAAAGGTAAGCCTCGCAAACGGAAGAAAAAATAAATATCTGCAATAATAGCACCCCACTGGGTAATCGTATTTTTACGGCTACTTGGTGGGGTGTTTTTTGTTTGCGTTGTTAGCTAAATTTTATGAAATTGTGATATGGTAAAAGTATCTAATAACTAGTCCGAATTGGGAGGCAATTAGTATGCACAATGTATCCAATGATAAGGCAGTAAAAATAGGTGCTACGACTTTTTCAGAGCTTAATTATAAGGAAAGCGATATAGAGGAATTATTACGGAAGAATATCGATATGATATGTGACGAAGAAGAATCGATGCTGATTGTTGGTAAACAAGTACGAAACGCCCAGCACGGTATTAGTGATCTTACTGCAGTTGATAATAAGGGGAATATTGTTTTAGTTGAGATTAAAAGAGACCGGAAAGACATTGAGGGAAGAAAAGAAGCCTTTGAATTTCAGGCCATTCGATATGCAGCCAGCTATGCAACAATAGAGGATCCAGAGGATTTAGTGAATAAAATATATGCCCCCTACATCGAGAAATATCGGGATGAATTTGAAAGCGGCCCTTTAACGAGCGCAGAACTTGGGAATAGAAAGTTAATGGAGTTTTTGCGGGAAAATGTAGCGGAAAGCAACTTTAATAAGAATCAAAAAATCATACTTGTGGCATCCGATTATGATGAGCAAACTTTATCGGCGGTTGCGTGGCTAAATAGTAATAATGTTGATATTACATGTTTTAAAATGATTCCTTACAAGATACAGGATGAAGTGTACATAAATATTGAAAAGATTTTGCCTGTTAATACGTATAGAGATTATTACGTTAATTTCTTGGAAAGTCCAATAAAAAGTAGTGCACAGAAAAAAGGCTTCACACGGAGAACACTGCCTAAAATTAATGAAATGCTGGAATGGGGCGTAGTTAAAGCCGGTGATATAATTGTTGCAAAAGGCCGGGAAGACGAAGGCACACTTTTGGCTAATGGAAACGTAGAGGTTAATGGCGAAGAAATCTCAATGCAGAAATGGTTAAAGGAGCTTTTTGGCTGGTCTAGTATACAGACTTATGTGTTTGCTGTTCAAAAGGAAACTGGTAAGACACTTTCCCAAATTCGTGAGGAATATATGGAGAAGGAGCAGCAAGACAGTGTTTAATATTAAGATGATAGGGAGAGGAAAAGGTGCTTGTTTATAGAGATCAGAGCCATTTTAGTTTATTCAATAAAGAGCTTAGGGATTTAGTAGAAAAAAGGAAATCATTAGATTCTGTCCAGTTTGAACGCCAACTAAATCAATTATTCGAGAAAGAAATACCGGAGGTTGTATTACAGCCTAATAAAGAGTTAAAAGAGATTTATCCTAAATATGAACTAATAGATAAGACAGAAACCTATAATGAAATGCTAGATTTGAATATTATAATAGGTCATAATGTCTCGAGTAGTAGAGAAAGAATATATTCAAATATTAGTCGTGTTCAAAAGGCAGTCCCATTTATCATTGAAGGAAACAAAAAACCAATAGATGTACATAAGATTGGGGAAGATTACTACATAAGTGATGGGAAACACAGATTTTATGCTCATATTCTATTAGGGAAAAACAAAATACTTGCCGAGGTTAAGGAGTATAATTATTCAGATTTCCTTTCAAACCACACTTTAGTGAAACAAGGTGATGATTACCTTCTGATAGGCAATGACAAAATAGTTAAACATGATGCCCGAAAAGTTTTTAATCGAGAATTTAGCCCTTTGAAAAGATTAAAGGAAGAAGAGGTAAAACGTTTTAAACAATTAAATATAGAGCTGATAGATTTAAACGAAATAGAAAAATCCGAGGTGAATAATAGTAAGCAATCGATTTGGGACGGGTTAAAGAAGTTTTTTGATAAATAAGGCGGGGATTGGTATGACTCTAAAGAATAGTATTTTTGACAGTAAAAGCGAGATAAAAGTGCTCAAACAGTTGCGTTCAACATGGACAGGAAAGGTTGGAATATATAATCATGTTCCAGTTGCGAATGTAGTTAATATTCCTAATCTTAGTGGATATAAAAAGAGTCAAATAGAGTATTTATGGAAAACAAATTTCGATTATGTTATTGCCTCAGAAGAGGATAAAAATTTTGGTGAACCATTATTAATTATTGAGTTTGATGGACTTGGTGAAGGCTATTCTCTTGATGGCGAGTACAAACAACTCCGGGAAACAGAAGATCCTAACCGTGATTGGAAACTAAACTTTAAAAGTCAAATATGCGAAGAATCAGGAGTTCCACTTGTTATTGTTTCTTACCCTGAAACTGAACTTATCGATGATAAGTTTACAGTAATTGATGGAATTGTTGGTGAAGTTCTCGCTGACAGGAATTTTACTGAGCGTTTTAATAATGAAATACATGTACTGAATAAACAATTAAAAGATATCCAAGATCCCGAACTCAGACAGCATTATATAGAAATGTACGGAATTGAAAGAGAAGTAGAAGAACAAATAAAAAACAACCCAATAGCTTTTGAAAGTAATCGTCTACGTAATTTGTTAATTAAAAATAAAATATTAAATACTTGGGGATATTCTTTTTCAAAGGATGGATTTTACATATCCTGTGAATATTTTGCTAATTTACATAATGGAATTCAGTTGTCGGAGAAGGCTCAGATAAGAGAGGTGAATTGCAGGGGCTTTGAAAGTAGTTCATTAGTAGAAGAGATTGCACAATTGCAGTTGTTAAGAAAAATTGCTAAACAACATGGTCTTAATTAGGATACCAATAAAAGAAAAGTGCATGTTCCTTATATATAGAAGAAAGACGACTTATTAAGCTCATCACCATAAAACGGTGGTGGGCTTTTTTGTTTGCCTTCATTACAAATACATCTAACAGTCATACTATCTATTCTTACAAAAACATCATTATATAAAGATAAAAAAGGCGACTTAGATACAATATATAGTGTTTTAGGTTATATATAATTCTATATTTAGTTTTCTTATCTAACTAGTATCATGGGGTCTATTTTGAAAAGGAACAAATTGATACCTCCATTACGTTTAATCAATTCCTACTCACCACTTATGCAGCCCTTGCCCAAGAAGAAATCGAGACCCTCTCTTCTACAACGAAATGGGGTTACGAAAAGAAGTTCAAAAAAGGAGAAGCTAAATTCTCAAGATTGTATGGATATAACCTAGTGAAAAATGAAGCAGGAAGTACGCTTGAAATCAATGAACAAGAAGCGGCCGTTGTTCGGAACATTTTTGATTGGTTTCTCCAAGGGTGGCCAAAGACTGAAATTGCTAGAGAATTATATCGGCAAGGGGTTAAAACAGCTACCGGAAAAGAAAGATGGTCGCCTTCCAATATCAAAAAATTGCTGAAGGCTTACACCTACACAGGAAATAGGATGGCGAGGACCGAGAGCAGAGACCTTTTCACTCACAAAAAGACTTATCACGATCGAGAGGAGATTGAGATAGAAAACACCCACCCTGCAATCATTAGTCGGGAAGTATTCGATGAAGTGCAGCGGCGGATAGAGAGCAACAAGAGAAATACAGGAACACCTACGAAGAGAAATCAACCGGCATTCTCCAAAAAGCTCTTTTGTCATGCCTGTGGCTATCGATATAAATTTTATCCTAGCCCACGGATTGATTATTGGAAGTGTGTCTCAAGTAGTACAAAAACATGCGATGCTCCAAACATCAATGAAGAGCAGTTAAAACAAATGGCATTACATGCGATGAGTTCAAGATATGAGTTGGAACAATCAGATAGCCTTGCCCATTTGCAAAAAGACCTAAAAGCAACCAACCAACAGGATCATTTTGAATTTCATCGGTTGAGATGGTTAACGGAATTGGAGATAGCAAAGGAAAGTAATGAAGATCCAGAAAAGATACAGGCATTAGAAAAAGAATACCATGCATTTGAAAAACAAGTTGCTCAAATAGAAGATGATCGTCCTTTTCGAGTGAAGACATTGGAATGGTTAGGAACACTGCAGACTATGGAGGAGTTTCACCAAAAAGTAACGACGGAATACTTACGTGCATGGATTCATCAAATGACGATTGAAAATGAAGAGAACTATCAAGTGGAATGGTTTGATGGGACAAGGCTGACGGTTGGTCAACTATCTGAAAGAAAACCGATTCATTCAGTTCAGAAAGAAGAAACGAAAAAAGAGAGTCCCAAGAAGGAGGTGAATCAAGAACTGAACCTTCTCGATGAACATGGGGCGTTAAAAGAGAAGAGGGAAGAAGAAATGATTGCTACAGTTGAAAGAGAAGTGCAAAAGATAGAACCAGGTGAGGGGAAGACTATTCTTCAAACGATTGAGAAGGCACGATTAGAAACCGAAAAGCCTGGTCATTTACAGAAGACCCAAAAGGCACTCAAGACAGCTGCTTACTGCAGGATTTCAACCGACCGCCTAGAACAGAAAACAAGCATGAAAACACAGGTAGCATACTATACGTATCTCATTTTAAAAGACCCATCCTACGAGTTTGCGGGTATCTATGCAGATGAAGGGATTACGGGACGATCCTTGGAAAAACGAGCTCAATTAAACCAACTCTTGAAGGATTGTGAACGAGGCCTTGTAAATGTGATCATTACAAAATCAATTTCTCGCTTTAGCAGGAACGCATTAGATACCCTTTCCATTGCCCGACAACTGAAACAACTTCCATCCCCTGTGTATATCTATTTTGAGAAGGAGAATATTTGGACGTCGGATCCTCAATCAGAACTGATGATGTCCATCTACGGTGCTATTGCACAAGAAGAGGCGATGAATGTAGGGAGAAGCATTGCTTGGGGACATCGGAGTCAGGCCAAACGAGGAATTATCCGGTGGAAAAAAGCTACGTATGGATATTGGGTAGATGATGAGTATCGCTGGCATATCCAACCAGAGCAAGCTAAAATCATCAAACGTATTTACTCTGATGTGTTAAAAGGGAAGACCGTAAATAAAATCTGTGAAGAATTGGCACAGGACGGAATTAAAACAGTGACAGGAAAGGATTATTGGAATCCTAAATCAGTGATGGCAATGTTAACGAATGAAGTCTATAAAGGCGATTATCTATTTCAAAAACATGTCACTGTCGATACTCTGCAATCTAAGGTTATTCGTAATCAAGGAGAGGAACCACAGTATTATGTTGAAAATCACCATGAGGCGATTATTAAGCCAAAGGACTGGGACCGGGTCCAAGATATTTTAGAAGAACGAAAACGAAATAAAGGATTTGTCAAAGATGGACATCGGAAGTATGAAAAAGACGAAATGAAAAATAAAGCGTATATTGAAAAACTGTATTGTGGTGAATGTGGATATTTGATGGGGCATAGACGTCATGTAGAGAGACGATGGAAAAAACCTCATGAAACGCACTTCTGGGTGTGCTGCCGCCATGATCAGAGATATAGAACTGAACGATGCGATACAAAGCGTATTCGCCAGGATTATTTGGAATGGCACTTTATTCGCTTTTTAAATCAAATTCATACCAATCCTAATTGTACAACTGACGTCTTGCATTGGATTAAGAGATTAGAATTAACAGTGGAAGAGGAAAAAGAAAGAGCGGATCTGCAAGAAAGAGTAGAAATACAAAACCAAACTTTGTATAGTGCAGTTGAAGATGGGATTCATGACAATGGCCAAAACACTCAGCTGGTGGATCAATTGACAGAAGAATTGGTGGAATTGCATGAACGACTGAAGCAATTTAGTGAACGCGAAAGACGTGTGGAACAAGAAAGAAAGATGTTTAAGGAAATCATGAAAAAAGTGAGAAAGTATGTGGAAGGTGAAAGTGAGGACTTTCCAGAAGATTTGTTTCAAGAATTTATTAGCCGTGCAGAAGTGTGTAAAGATGGAACGGTCACCTACCATCTTATATTTGAACAGGAACAAGAAATTCCAGAGACTTATGATGATTATGTTGAGATGAAAAGACAGCAAAAGAAGCAGAAAACAAAGGAAAAACATGAGGAACTTTTAGAAGGGCCTGAGGTGGCGGAGCTTCTAGTATTTTGTGAGGAGCCAAAATCAGTTAGAGAGATTGTGGATTTTTTGAATGAGAGGATGGACATTTCTGATACGCACACCTTCCAAATTATTTTGAGACCTTTAATGAAGCAAGGAAAAATGGAAAGATTCAAAGCACCGGAAAAGGGTGGAACTAGAGAGGTGTTTCATTATCAGGTTATCAAGCATTCTGGTTTGCGAAGTTAATAACTTAATAGAGTAATAGATTAACTGGCTCATCATTGGAAGAAAAGAAAATAAAGAAAGAAGCAACCCACCGAGTATGCTTCTAGATTTAGATGGATACTTGGTGGGCTATGTTATGGCAGATACTATTTCTTATTTTTATAAACTTGATTGAAGTACTCTTTTTGCTCATTATCTTTTTTTACTTTTAATTGATATTGTCGTTCTTTTTCAAGTTTGGCTTGTCGTATTGTATCTTCTCGGTGTTTATCCAACTTCTTTTTTAAATCATGGACTGTCGAAGTAATATATTCACACCATTCACCTTCATGTGTCCATTCCACTTCTATATCCTGATATGAATGTTTTCGGGCATGCTCAACAGTTTCATTATCCCAATCAATTTTTAATTCATCATTGCTATAGACAGCGAAAGCCTTATCGTCATGGTGAACATTAATGGTTACAGTCCATTCTGCCCATTCTGAAAATTCAATACTTAAACCGTCTAATATAAGAGATCTTCTTTTAGCTAATAGTGCATCTCCTTCATAGGCATCTTCGTTTTCAATGTTAAGGCTAATTTCATCCCCGTTTTTTATTAGGTCTAATAATGTAACAAGTTTGATTTTAGGCAAATCCTCTTTCTGTTTGTCCTTGTAATCCACCTTGGTTTTATTACTCTCTTCATTTAATTTTTTCACAACCGTCGTTCTTTTGCGGAAAATATTAAACATGTAGTAATCCCCCTCATTCTTTGTACAATAATAAAATATATTGCCCAAGAATTAGGAGTATTCTTTATTATAGAGAACTTGTAGAATTTTTTTTACCCCCCATTCATAAGGATTATTTGAAGGGGGGACGGTAATTTGTTCTTTAAAATAAAGAAGAAAAAGGAGAAAAGTGCAAATCAACGTATAGATGAAATCCATAGAAAAATCAATGCAAAGAAGAATAAGGAAGATTTTGATAGTATCATGGAGTTTGCTAATTCTGTGCTGGAGCAAACAAAAAAGTTAGAAGAAGTAAGAGGACCTTTAAGTGATGAAGTAGAACATCCACTTATTGATGTTGTTCGGTTAGTAGGAAGAAAACTTCAAACTCAATATTTAACTAATTTGCTTTATAAAAAAACTGAATCAGAATTACCTAGCTTATTTCCTGAAGAAGTGCTTTTTGATCTGCGAGCCTCACTTTCGCTGGATGGTAAGGAATTTGAGGATATAATAAATGAATTAAAGGAAGAAAAAACAGTTTTATTAAGTCATGATTTAGTTTTGCCGTGGTCATGGAGAACCTCGCGATTGGTTAATTGTATTGCTCGAATAGGTGAAGGCAGAGCAGATGGACCTTGGCGGCAAGACTATAATCATTGTGTAGACTTATGGTTACCAATGGGTATTGCATGGGTTGGGGGAGGTAATCATTCAATATCCACTGGAATAATTCAAGGGAAAGGTAGTATTACGCCAGAAGTCATTTATGATATAAGCGCTGTGTATGACTATGTACATTGTGATGGAGTTAATTATTATCGGAAGGAGGATGGTTTTAAAATATCCCCAGTTAAAAATGCTGAAATTGCAGCCATCTTTGAAATAGGTCGTTTGATGAAGGAAAACTCAATAAGTTATTAGAGCAACCCATCGAGTTAGCGTATAAGATTTTATACAGCTTACTTGATGGGTTAACTTGCAGTGTTAGGACAACCTTTCCTAATGTAAGTGGTGTGATATTCTAGTAAAAATAATGACTGATTTTGTCGAATGTATGGGAAAATATTCAAGTATAATAGATAATAGAAGTAATTTATACTTGAGAGGCGGTTTGAAAAATGAGCTACTTTCTAGATGCACCAGCTAACATTGTAGGTAATAGCTTTTTGAGAGAACCTCAAGAAGATGCATACAGAGCAATATATGATCATTTTATAAATAAAAAAAGTGAAGAACATGCATTAGTTACACTTCCAACCGGAACCGGAAAAACTGGTTTGATGGGGATAGCTCCTTTTAACATTTCGGAAGGAAGAGTACTAATTATTACTCCACAGACTGTAATAAGAGATTCTGTTCTAGGATCATTAGACCCTACGCATCCGAAGAATTTCTGGATGTTCTCAAGGGTATTTGATGAGGTTCATCACTTACCTACATTAATAGAATATGAGAAAAATTTGACAGATGAAATAATTCATCAAGCAGATATCGTAGTGTTGAATGTTCATAAATTACAAGAACGTTTGCATTCATCATTGATAAAAAGAGTTAACCCTGACTTTTTCGATATGATAATAATTGATGAGGCGCATCATGCTGAAGCAAAAACGTGGAAAAGGGCAATTGAATATTTTGAAGGAAGTAAAGTACTTAAGGTTACTGGAACACCTTTTAGAAGTGATGGTAGATCCATTGAAGGAAAAGAAATTTACAAATATAGTCTGGCTCAAGCAATGGCAAAAGGGTATGTTAAGAGTTTAGAAAAAATTGATCATATCCCTGACCAAATGTTCTTTACGCTTGATAACGATACAAGTAAGACATATACGCTTGATGAACTAAGGGAAGGTAATATTAGAGAAGAAAACTGGATTCAGCGATCCGTTGCATTATCAAGAGAAAGTAATGAAAAGATAGTGGACCTTTCCATAAAACATCTGAAAGAAAAGAAAGATTTAACAAATAATCCACATAAAATCATAGCCGTTGCATGTAGTATCAATCATGCTGAGGATATACAAAAAATTTATAAAGAAAAAGGTTATGAGTCATCGATCGTCCATAGTAAACTAGAGAAGTTTGAGCAGGAAAAGGAGCTTAAAAAGATAAATGAGGATAAAGTTGATGTAGTTATTAACGTTGCCATGTTGGGTGAGGGATATGACCACAAATTTTTATCAATAGCTGCTATTTTCCGCCCATTTAAAACGTTACTTCCTTATGCTCAATTTATTGGTCGTACATTAAGGTCCATTGAATCGGAAGATGGAACTTTCACAGAAGAGGATAATACAGCTGTACTTATTCACCACAAAGAGTTAGGCTTAGAACCATTGTGGGAGTATTATAAAAAAGAAAAAGTTAAGCGAGATGCTATAAAAAAGATTAAGGAAGATAAAAACTTAGATTTAGGTGGATCCGGGTCAAAAGATTTAACAAAGGGAGAAGCTAATGAATCAGATGATTTTAGGATTGAAAAGGATACCTTTGTGGAAACTGAATTAATAAGGAAGCGAAAAGAAAAATTAGAAGAAGAAAATAAAAAAATCCGTGAACTTCAAGACCTGTTAGGCATCGATGAAGGCAAAGCCAAGGATTTTATTAGGCAGTCTAAAAAGAGCACTGATACAGAAAGATTGCTTCGTCCAGATAAATTTTATTTTCAGAGAAGAAAAGATTTTGATACACTGATTCGTGAAGAATTGATACCTGAGTTAGTAGCCGATTATAACCTAGACCTGGAAGGTGACGAGTTAGTAAAAGGAAGGTATATTTTACCTAGAAAAAGTTATGGCTGGATATACGGTACTGTTAAGACAAATGGGGCTTTATTAGGGAATTATTTTAATGCATACTTAAAGAATGAATTGAAAGCTCCGCGTGACGAATGGACACTTGATCAATATGAAGAAGCTGTGGAATTAGCAAAGTCTCTTGATAGATATATTCGTGAGGTAATTGATAAATATGAGGAGGAAAATAAATGAATGAGATGATAGAACGATTATATGACGAACTTTATTCGCCTAAAGTGAATCCAGAAGAATTGATTAACAATGCTACATTACCTAATTATACTTCTGTAAACTTTGAGTCTAATCCAACTGGCTTATTTGTTACAACAAAATGTACTCTGGCAAATGGTGAAGAGGCTGAGTACAAGTATCAATTTGATAAGGAGAAACGATTACTTACATTGAGTGGCAACATTAATGGAGAAATTGATGAAATATACGATCGTAGTAAAGAGGTAGCCAGTAAGTATAAAGAGATAAAAAAGCATATGCAATTCAGAGAACAAGCGGTTTAATTTTTGTATTTTTACAATATGAGCTCATTACCTTTAATAAGGTGGTGGGCTTTTTGTTTTGATCATTTTTCATTTATCTAACAGTCATAGTCTTAGTAAGCGTCTAGGAGATGGGCCATTTTCTTCGTTTTATAGGGGAGTCATTTAACTCAGAGCAGAGTGAGTGCTGAAATGTGAAAGGACTAAGAATTATCGGTCTATATAATAATAGAAACTCGGATATTTTAATCTATATTTTGCGTATTTTTATCCACTCGTCCTCACGGCGTTTTTAACTCATAAACGCGTTCGCAACCATGATATTCAGCCACAATATTATGTGAAGAACACCCATCCAGCAATTATTAGCGAAGAAACCTTTGAGGCTGTTCAAAAAGAAATGAAAAGGCGAAGCTTGATGATGAGGGACCCGGATAAAAAATATCGACAACACTTTAGTGGACACAGTCCATTTTCTAACCAATACTTTTGTGGAGAATGCGGAAGGCCCGTTATACGAAGGCGGATGACTTCAAGCAGGAAGGGTGAGAAGTATTACATTTCTGCTTGGCAATGCAGAGTGACCGCAGGACGAGATCCAGACTATAAAGATTGTAAAACAAGCTATGTTCATGAGACAGACCTTGAAAATGCCTTTATGAAAATTATGAGGGAAATGAAAGAAAACCCCGATGAAGTAATAGAAGAAGCTAACCAAGCTATCGAAAAGGCATCCCTCTCACCACCGGAACAACAGCGACTGGAAGAGTTAAACAAGCAAATTGAAACCATAACAGATCGCATCAGTGACTTGGCTGCCAAGGAATCGGCTACAAGAGATGCTATCTACGATGCGACATTAAGGCACTTGATTTATGAACAAGAAATCCTTCAACAGGAGCGGGACAGCCTAGAGGAAAACATGCAAGAGCAACTTTATTTAGAAAAGCAATTCCAATCGCTCCTAGTCTTATTAGAAGAAACAGAGAAACTAGATGATTTTGATTTAACGCTTTTCAAAAAGACAATCGAACGGGGCATTATTTATAAGGAACGAATAGTTGAATTTCAATTTAAATGCGGGGTGAAACGGACCCTCTGTGTAAGAGAACGTAAGACTCCTAAGAAAAAATAAGCTAAAACTAATTGAATAAACATAAACCTCTTTCCACCCGGAAAAAGAACTTGAATGTTCTCGGGATGTGAGTGATAGATGGACACGAACCATTATCACTTATAGGAAAGGGGTTTTTGTATTGGATGAATTACAGAAAGGATTGTGGGTCCGCACACTTTGGAACCCAGTCAAAGCGAGGGAAGAAAGTCCGTTAATAGGAGAAAAACAAGTAAAAGTCGCTGCTTATTGCCGGGTCAGTTCTTCTTTAGACGTACAATTGCGCTCTCTTGAAAATCAGGTGAGCCACTATACCTATCTGATTCGCGAAAAGCCAAATTGGAAGTTTGTTGGAGTGTATGTCGATAACGGAACGAGTGGAACCAGCGCCAAGGGACAGCGGGGACTACAACGGCTGCTTCGCCACTGCGAGGAAGGAAGAGTCGATTTTATCTTGACCAAAAATGTATCTCGTCTGTCACGAAATGCAGAAGAATTGCTGACGATCGTTGAAAAGCTAAATGCAATGAAAGTTGGGATCTTCTTTGAAAACATTAACACTGATACGGAACAAAAGGCGAAAACACGCTATTATAAGCGATTTTGATTTCGTGTTGGTGTTTGTTTGGTGTTTAAAGATAGTAAACGAAACTTAATAATACCAAACAAAACGGCTCTTTCTACACTTTCTGTTAGTGTTTGAAAGAGCTAATTTTTTTTGTAGCTTAGATAGTATCATTTTGAAATGTTTCTCAACACAAAGCTGAATAGATACTATTTTATTCATAATCATAATATTGAACCAACAATAATCATTAAAATTCCTTTTAATCGTATCACATCATTACATACCCCTATCTATAGCTAACATAGAAAATGACTTTGTGATAAATTACATGGTCCTATGCATAAAGTGTATTCAGCCTGCTGATAAACTAGCTGCAGATAGAGCCCTTTAAGAGAAGTTTATTCATTCAACCGAATCTTCACAGTTGTCCCAATGCCAATCTTGCTGGTTAAGCTTACTTTCCCGCCATGCGCTTCGATAATATCCCTTGAAATGGCCATGCCAAGACCTGTACCGCGAATGTTGCTGGTATTTGTCCCCCGATAGTAGCGTTCGAAGATTTGTTCCAGGTCATCTACTGGTATGCCTTTTCCGTTATCTTCAATCGTTAGTTTGTCTGTATTGATGCGAATCGTTACGGCAATGTTTTCGTCATTGTGGATAAGCGCATTGTATACGAAATTTAATATCGCGCGTTTCATGAGATGACGGTCGATATTCCACTTCAAATCCGGTGAGTCACTAATGAAGGAAATCTCGTATTGCCCAAATTGCGGATCATTTAATAAATCAATGACAATTTCGCGCACAAAGCTTTCCAGTCGTGTTTCCTGCAAGGTGAGGGGCATTTCCTGATTGCGGAGACGCATCGTTAAATTAAAATCATCAAGCAGGTTTTTCATATAAATCGATTGACGTTCAATGACTTCGGAGTACTCCAAACGTTCCAATTGCGATACATCTAAATCACGAAGCAATTCTGCATATCCTTGTATGGAAGCGAGCGGCGTTTTTAAATCATGGGGGACATTGCTGATCCATTCGACACGCATTTTTTCCAGTTTTAGACGTTCTTCTTCATGTGCTTGCAGTGATTGTGATACATCATTTAAATTTGAAAAAACAGGCTTGTAAATACCGGGCTTTTTCGTTTCTTGAACGTTAAAATTCCTTTTTTTGAGCTGCGAAATCCGGTCAATGAGATTGGAGACCGGCTTGGTTAGAACGGTACTAAATAATAAACCAACGAGCATGGCAATGAATAAATCGACGATTACAATCGCTAACAAAGACTTGATCGCAAAGGAAAAAATAGTTTTAGGATCTAGCATGAATACAATGCGTTTTTCTTTCGAATCAGGGACACCAATCAAATAGCTGTATGATTCAAATTCTCCAATAAAATAAGTATTTAATTCATCGTCCATATATTTATATTTGTGGATGAGTTCCATTGGGCTATAGTCAATTGAAAGATCTTCTGGTGCAAGATAAGAAGATTGAACCTGCCCGTTCTGATCTAAAATCTGTATCCATCCTCCGAATACCCGTAGTGCTTCAATGCCTTCTTTGGAAACTATAGGCTCTCCATTTTCAAGTGATATATATTTGTCAAATCCGCGTGTAAAGGATTCGCCTGAGTTCTCAGTCGCTTCATCGATTCCGTATTTCTGCTGATAAAAAAGCATGCCCATTAAAATAAATGTATTAAGGATGATAACGATAAAGACAATGCTCAGCACCGAAATCAAGTAGCGGATTGTTAATTTCCATTTCACCTCAATCACCTATTTCACGATAAATCTATAGCCGAGACCCTTGACTGTTGTAATGAAGGCTGGCTTTGAGGGGGTCTCTTCAATCTTTTCACGGAGCCTTCTAATATGAACCATCAATGTATTGTCTGCCCCATAAAAATCCTCTCCCCAAACTTTTTCAAACAGTCTTTCTTTGCTGATAATCCTGTTTTGATTGTGCATAAAGCACGACAATAAACCGACTTCTTTTGCCGTTAGTTCAAGAAGCTCACCATTTTTTACAACCTCCGTTTCGTCATGATTGATTGTAAACGGACCGACTGTCATCGATTTGCTCGCATTTGTTTGTACAGACATTTCCATTGTATATACGCCTGCGCGCCTAAGCTGAGCCTTTACACGGAAAGCCACTTCCTTTGGACTGAATGGTTTTGTAATATAATCATCGCCGCCAATCGCCAGTCCCAAAATTTTATCGATTTCATCTGATTTTGCAGACAAAAATAACACAGGAATTCGAGAAACCTCACGGATTTTATTGCATAAATCATAGCCCTCGCCATCTGGCAGCATGACATCTAATATGGCGATATTCGGGTTGAACGAATTAAATTTCTCCCAGCCTTCTTGAACAGAACCCGCCATTTCAACCTCTGAAAGTCCTTCCTTCGCAAGCGCAGTTTTTATTAAATGACATAAGTCGCTCTCATCATCCACGATCAAAATACGCGGCTTTTCCAACGATGGCACATCCTTCCTTTAAAAATGGAGCCTGTCTATCTTTTACAGTATAAACAAGTCACATTGAGTTAATGATATTTTAACATTTAAGGATTATGTAAGGTAGCCGTGAATTTTGCGTAAGGTTTGCCCGGTATAGTTAAGACATAAGAAAGAGGTGCATAAGGATGGAACCATTACTAGTCGTACGAAATGTAGAAAAAATTTATGGAAATAGCGCAAATACCTTTAAGGCGCTTGAAAATATATCATTTGAGATTGATCATGGAGAATTTGTAGGTGTCATGGGGCCTTCAGGAGCAGGTAAATCAACATTGCTTAATGTGCTTGCAACCATCGATTCACCGACAAATGGAGATATTTTAATCAGTAATGACAATATTGCCAAGATGAAGGAAGAGGCGCTTTCAGATTTTCGTAGGGATCACCTTGGATTTATCTTCCAGGATTATAACCTGTTGGATTCATTAACTGTACGTGAAAATATTCTTCTTCCGCTAGCAATTTCAAAGAAACCGGCTGCTGAGATTCAAGAACGTGTAGACACAATTGCCCGTACATTCGGTATTTCAAATTTACTCGAAAAATACCCATATCAGATCTCTGGCGGTCAAAAGCAGCGCACAGCTGCGAGCCGTGCGCTCGTCTCTAATCCAAAGCTTATTTTTGCTGATGAACCTACAGGGGCATTGGATTCGAAATCAGCCACCGACTTGCTGGAGAGTCTAAGCAAATTGAATGTTGAGCATGAAACAACAATCATGATGGTGACGCATGATGCATACGCTGCCAGCTTCTGCCGTCGAATTTTATTTATTAAGGATGGCCAATTGTCGCAGGAAATATTCCGCGGAACAAACACACGCAAGGAATTTTTCCAAATGATATTAGATGAACTGGCACGAATAGGCGGTGATGTGCATGACGTTATTTGATTTAGCGCTGAAGAATATTCGCCGCAACATGAAAAACTATTCGCTTTACATCGGTTCGACCATTTTTTCAATTATTATTTACTTCACTTTTGTGACTTTGAAATATAGTGAAGACATTAGTGCATTAGCAGAAACATCAAAACGTATCAGCGGCATCATGAGCGCTTCCTCCTTCGTATTAATGATATTTGTGGCGATTTTCATTGCTTATTCTAATTCTTTCTTTATGAAAAAAAGGAAAAAGGAAGTCGCACTTTATTCGCTTCTAGGTGTGCGCAAACGGTCGATCGGCTTTATGCTGTTTTTTGAAAACATGGTGATCGGGCTGTTTTCACTAGTAGTTGGCGTTGCGCTTGGTTTTTTATTGTCGCGCGTATTGCTGACTATTTTAATGAAATTGATGGGGCTAGATATCGTGATAGGATTCGCATTTTCAATGGATGCGGTTATCCATACATTTATTGTATTTGTCATCATTTTCTTATTTACCTCCATCCAAGGATATCGCGTCATTTATCAATTTAAGCTAATCGATTTATTTCATGCCGAGAAAAAAGGAGAGGAATTGCCAAAGGCACGCATCATTTCAGCTATTTTAGGTTTGGTCACTTTGGTAGCGGCTTACTGGATGGCATTGCAGGATTTAACGACTTCAGTCATTTGGCGCATGCTCAGTTTGGCGACGCCAATCGTCATTATTGCCTTAACAGTCATTGGCTCTGCACTCATATTTAATAGCGTGCTCGTCTATGTGTTATCAGTCATGAAAAAAAATAAGCGCTGGGCTTGGAAAGGGCTTAACTTAATGATTTCCTCGCAACTGCTGTACCGCATTAGGGGCAATGCGAAAACCTTAACGATCATTGCCACTTTGAGTGCGACGACTATTACAGCAGGCGGAGCCGTATTTGGGCTTTACTATAATGCAGATAAAAATGTACAAGCCTATACACCATATACATTTATGTGGGAAGGCGCTCCGCAGGAAATGAATCCAACTATAGTTGAGAACGCTGAAGCTGTCCATAGCAAGACGGTTCGAATGGAACAAGGCACGTATGAAAGGGAATATGCAGTCATTAATCAATCAACATTTGAAAAATTGGCAAGAAACCTCGATTGGTCAAATATACAAGTAGCACAAGACGGGGAAGTTTTATTGATCGATGCATTTTATGATGAACGCTGGTCGCAAAAAATAGACTCAGTTATGATTGAGGGTGCAGAATACGCGGTGGCAAAATTATATGACAAAGCTGTATTCAATACATCCACGGTTGGTTCAAGTGCCCTCGTTGTCACAGATCAGCTATACAGTGAAATCACTGCAGATGAAAAAATATACCAAGCTGTGCAAGTAAAGGATTATAAAAACCAATTGGCATTATCAAAGGAATTAGCAGCTAAAACCGAAAATTTCTCGAGTGCAACAGAAGACTATCAGGCTTCCATTGAAGCATCAGGTGCGCTGTTATTCGTCGGCAGCTTTTTAGGACTCGTTTTTCTCGTAGCAACCGGCAGCATCATTTTCTTTAAAATGATGACAGAAGCAGAAGAAGATAAGGGCAAATACGCCGTGCTATATAAAATTGGCGTATCAAAACGAGAAATGAAGCAGACAATCCGCAGTCAAGTAGGGATGATATTTGCGGCGCCGCTAGGATTGGGCCTTCTTCATGGAGCAGTGGCATTAACAGCCTTCTCGCATTTATTGATGATGAATTTGCTCATGCCAGTGCTTATATGGATGCTTGCTTATACGTTAATTTACACCATTTATTATTTCATCACAGTACGAAGCTTTAACAAAACAGTTCAATAAGGTGATATGGAGGGTTAAATATGAAAAAAGCTTTAGGGTTACTAGGCGTGTTATTAGTGGGTGTCATTGTTATTTTTGCAACAGTGGACTTTAATAGATTTGGGAAAGACAAAGCATATGTGCACATTACGGAAGCGGCTTCAGTGAAAGAAGAAAAATTAGATTCTGGCGAAATTTTGAAGCGGTACTGGTATAAGCTTCCTGCATATAGAGAAAATGGCGATATGACAGAAGTTGAATTTTCTGCAGCAAAAGAACTGCGCAAAGATGCCTATTTAATGATGTATATAAAGGACGGTAATGAAGTCACTTCTTATGATGAAGTGCAGCTAAATGAAATTCCGCAAAAAGCAAAAGAGAAGTTGGAAGGATAAGCGAAAAGCGCTGAGCAGCCATTCGTGCGCAAAGGGGCTTAGATTCAAAACTTCATTGAGTATGCCATCGGAAAGCTAAATAAAAAGATTAAAGTTTTAATTTGAGAGCGAGTAAAAGAACGCAGGCCCGCCTAACTTCCTATGAAGAAGCTTTTATCTATTATAACGCAGGGACCACATTTGGATACGTCACGGAGAACCGTATCACAAATAGTGGTAAAACAAAGGGTATATGTAATAATAAATAAGGAGTGGTTAGATTTAATTTAGGAATTAATCTATCTCATTGATAGTTAACGATTTGCTTACCACATGTTGTACGACCAAATGAATTGTTATCTTTATCAATAGTGCCATTCATTGTAAATGGGTGATTTTAGGCATATAATAAGTTAACATCAAGTAAATCAACTAGGAGTAGTTTTATGACACCAACAAAATCAACTATTTATATTCTCATTATCTTTGGTATTTTAGGCGTTATTCTATTATCCTATTTTCTTTTAAAGGGTGATGATGACCTTTTAAATAAAAATAACGAAAGTAGCAAGGAAACGGACCACTCTGTGTATCCCGGTGTTGATATTATTACCGAAATAACAGATGAAATGACACACAATATAGCCATTCATTACCCGAAATTTTATGATCAAACTTTGAATAAAAAAATTAGTGAGTATGTAATGAAATCCGAAAAGGAATTTATAAGCGAGGTAAAGAAAAACACGGAATTTCTTAAGGAATATCCTGCCACATTGTATATTTTTTTTGATATCCATCGAATTGCTAAAGATACTTATTCCATTGTCTTCAATAAGGAAAGTTTTGTTTCCGGAGCAAATGGGATTCAAAGTTCAAAAGTGTTTCTAGTAGATATTAATAACAATAACTTTATACAACAAACAGAAATATTAATTGACAATGAGCAGAATAGGAATAAAATTTACCATTTATTACTTAATGAGTTTGAACAATCAGAGGAATATAGTTTATATTTTTTTAAGGATCAATTAAAGAAGTGGGTTGAAGATGAGAACAATAAATTTCAAAATATGTTTCTCACCAATAAGTCTGTTGTCTTTAAATTTGATAAATACGTAGTTACAGCAGGTGCTGCAGGTTCACCAGAAATCTCCATACCACTTAATAAAATGAGAGATTTAATAACAGATGAATGGAAAAAAAGAATGGACCTTGAGGACAATGAAGTACCGGAACTACCGGAAAAGCCGGAACCGAGTGATGAAAATGATTTAGATAAAGATTCGGATAAGGACACTCCAGCAAGTGGTAAGCACGTTGCTCTAACGTTCGATGATGGACCACACCCTACTAATACATTAGAGATTCTCCAACTACTAGATGAGTATAATGCTAAAGCCACCTTTTTTATGCTAGGAAACAGGGTTGATTTCTATCCTGATATTGCCAAAATGATTGCAGAAAAAGGTCATGAATTAGGGAATCATACGTGGAGTCACAAGAATTTAACTTCCCTTGGACTAGAAGAAATTAAAGAGGAAGTCCAAGCAACGAATGAGGTAATACAAAATGCAACTGGGAAACAACCTACTGTTTTCCGGCCTCCATATGGCGCCTTTAATGATCTAGTACGGGAGGCAATCGGCATACCTCCGGCTTTATGGACAATTGACACATTGGATTGGAAATCACACGATCCTAATGAGGTTTTAAGCATAGTTAAGGAGAACGTCAAAGATGGATCTGTAATTTTAATGCACGATATTCATAAATCGACTGTCGAAGCAGTAGAATTGGTATTGAAATTTTTAGATGAAGAAGGGTATGAATTTGTGACAGTTTCTGAAATAAATTTACATTAGAAATACTTACTACCTATAATTGGTGAACCGTACCATAAGTAAATGAGGATTTAATCAATGTACCCCATTCAGTTATCATTCTACCTCATACTGTGAAAAGTTTTCGAAAGTCTAATGTATGTATATTTAAACCACAATTTATCTAGTGCGTTAAAAACATAGAATAAAACATAAGAGGGGTGGGTATAATTATCTAATCTAAGTAAACAGGCATATAGGATGGGAAAGGTGTGAAGGTGAAGGGCATGTTAAACAAGAAAGTGCTTATCAGTTCAACAATATTTGCTGTACTGCTTCTACTTTCCATATTATGGTGTAAAGGAGTGAACTTAAACAGAGGGCTAAAATCACCCCTCCCTGTAACAGAGGGTCCCCTGGCGGAAGCTTTCCATTTAGGAGATATGGAGAGAAAGGAAAAAATGCCACCTTTAAAATTTTCGAGTGATGAATTTCAAGCTGGAATGAATATACTCATCTATGGACACCCCGATATGTTGGAAGCAAGGAATGTATTTGAACACTTGCGAAGTTTGGGCATCAATAGTGTGGCAATTAACTTCCCTTTCTACCAATCAGATTGGCAGGCAAACGAGGTCTTCACCAGTCCCGAACATACACCAACTAATACAGAACTTCGACAGATTATAAATATAGCTCATGATAGCGGGTTGAGTGTCACAATCAGACCAATTATGGATGAACAAGTTTTTATACCATCCGGCAGATGGAGAGGACAGATAAAACCAAGCGATCCTGATAGTTGGTTTGAAAGCTACCAGGCATTATTACTCGAGTACGCAGTTTTGGCTGAATCGACCAATGCAAAAGCATTAAATATTGGCACAGAGTTGACTTCAATGCAACATAATAATCAGGATAAATGGATAGAACTCATTGAAAATGTGCGACATATTTATAAGGGGGAGTTACTGTATTCATTTAACTATGATGTCATTCAGGAAATTTCTTCTATTGAGTTTGTTAGATTGCTCGATCATATTGGTGTAGATGCATATTTTACATTAGATTTACCAGATAATGCATCGGCAGACATGTTGCAGGAGGAATGGACGAAGCGGATAAATCATTTGGACAAAACTTTATCGCAATTTTCCATTATCGTAACCGAAGTAGGGGTTCTTCCTATTGGTGGTGCATACCGAACTCCTTATGCATGGAGTATACCTGATGGGACTTATGATCCTCAGGTACAAGTAGATTATTATGAAGCGACATACCATACTTGGAAGCCACGGTCTTATGGAATTTATTGGTGGGTTGTAACATTAGGCGAAGATTCTAATAAAGTTAGTTTCTCTCCTCTAGGAAAACCAACGGAAGAAGTAATTAAGAAGTTTTTTATTAGAGATGCTCCACATGATTAAAATGATAATAAAAGGAACAATGGCTTTCTATTAATAACAATTTATTTTCTTGGTAAATTTACAAAAACATCCGATTCTATCATCTTAACCAACTTAACATATGAAAACAGGCTGAGACCATTACCGAAAAATGGCTCAGCCTTTTTTTTTTTTCGTAAAAAATGGAATTTCCTTATCTTTGCCTCATAAGATTCTTTTAGTAGTGATTTTCTTCCCGCTCAACATATAACGAATTGCAATTTGTCTTAAACGCTACTTTTTATCTAGATTACCAGTTTATCTAGAAAGGAGGTAACCATCATAGCTTCGCTTAATGTACGGAGGAAATTTGAATAATCTTTACATAGGTAATGAGTAGATGAATAAGACGATTATGTGGTTGAAGCAGGGCTTAATTATTAGCAAAAAACCATTGCTTTGTTCAGCTTATGGGGGAGGTTATTGAAAAGCAGCATGGGTAAACAAACACGAATTTCAAAATGGTGGAAAAAATTATTCTTCCTTATTTGCGTAACTCTCTTTACCCTACAACCATTAATTTCAACAGCAGTTGCAAAAGGTGAGGATGAGCCAAAGGTATTAGTTATTTATACAACCAAGGATGGGGAAATAAATGAGCAGCACCGTTATTTAGATATGTTAATCGGTCACTTTGCATCAGATATACGTTTCATAAGCAGCGATGAAGTAGAACAAAATGACTTAATATCGGTGACCCACCTATTTTACTATGGTCAATTTTCTACCAAGCTACCACCTAAGTTTCTAACGATATTGGATGATTATGATGGGGCCTTTGTTGCAATTGGTTACAACTCAGATATGCTCGGAGATCAATTTGATTTTTTGATGCCAAAACATGAGGTTCTCATCGATCAAATTTCTTTAACAAGCTCTAATGGCAGTTTGGATATTAGCTTATCGAATGTAGTCCATTTTGATACAGATGACGAATCAGAAATTTTAATTAACGGGCGCATGAAGGATGAAGGTGTCGATTATCCTGTGATGGTAAAAGCAGAAAGAAATTATTATTATGCATTCGATTCATTCGATTCGACACAAGCAATCCTGTTTGCTGAAATGCTTCATGTTGTTTTCGAAGTGGATCACGAGGAGAAATACTCTGGTTATATTCGGTTGGAAGATGTTCATCCCTTAGTCGATCCGAAACCGCTTAGAGAAATTGCAGAAATTTTGAAAGAAAAAAATATACCCTATATGGTTGCGGTGATACCGATTTATACTAATCAAAGTACAGGAAGGCGAATGACCTTTGCCGATTCTCCGCAACTTTTGAAAGTATTGAAACAGATACAGAAGGATGGAGGAAGCATCGTCCTTCACGGTTATACACATCAGTTCAGAACCTCAGAAACAGGGGAAGGTTTTGAATTTTGTGATGCAGAGAATAACAGGCCTATCTATGCACCGGAAGATCAGAAACTTACGTTGAAAGATGAACAAGACTTTTCATCCAAGAAGGAATATAAAAAATATATCAGCGAGTTAAAAGCATATGAAAGAGAATATACCGAAACAAAAATAAATAAAGGTATTGATGAGTTGGTTAAATATGGGTTGTATCCCTTAGCTTTTGAAGCACCTCACTATACGATGTCCCAACATGGTTATCAGATTTTATCGGAGTATTTTTCCACCTATGTAGGGCAAGTCCAGCTCAGTGACAAGGATTGGAGAATCATAGACACATCTCCATACATTACATCCCCGTCTTTTTTACATGGAATGGAATTGCTGCCCGAGACCATGGGATACGTTCGACCAGATGATCCGGAGTCTGTTCATAAGATGATGGAAAATACGGACAGAATGGGACTCATACGTGACGGGATGTTTGCTGCTTTCTATCATCCCTACTTGGGAGTCGAGAGATTTCAAGAACTAATAGCAGAACTTGAAGAATTGCCTAACGTTTCATGGATCGATCTAAGAGAGAGGGATATATGGGTTAAAGGAGAAAATGTCTCTATTCAGACGGAGAATGGTGAAATCATTACAGAAGTTAATTACTTAAAAGTCATCTTTTCTTCTCTAGATGCTCCTCTTTATTATTTAGGTCGATTTGTTGGTTATATATCTTTTGGGATTGTTTTTGTAGGATCCGTTGCAGTTTGTATGTTTATAGTGTTCACTATCCGCTTAAAGAGAAGAAATAAACAAACAGAAGGGGGAGTATGATGGCAGATTTATTAATATATATTTCCCTTTTCTGGATATGGCTCATGCTGTTTTATCATGCTTTCCTGATGTTAGGGGGATACTTCCACTTATTAAGATACCGAGAATTTAAAGAGAAGCTTCATCTTTCACCGGCAAATTATCCAAAGGTCAGTATTCTCATTCCTGCGCATAATGAAGAAATCGTCATTGAAGAGACGATTAAATCCATGATCCGACTTGATTATCCAAAAGAAAAACTTGAATTGCTTTTGATCAACGATAATTCCAGTGACCAAACCGGTACCATCATTGACAGGTACGCAAAGGAATACTCTTTTATCCGAGCTGTCCATACGAAACCCCCACATGCGGGTAAAGGAAAATCAGGAGCATTAAATCAAGGGTTCAAGAATTCGACAGGGGAAATTATTGCTGTATATGATGCTGATAATACTCCAGAACCTGAAGCATTACGTAACCTGGCTTTGGGATTAATGGCAGATGAAAAAGCAGGTGCTATCGTTGGCAAGTTCCGTGTCGTGAATGCAAATAAAAATATACTGACCCGTTTAATTAATATAGAAACATTGACGTTTCAATGGCTTGCTCAGGCTGGGCGCTGGTTTTGGTTCAAAATGACCACCATCCCTGGAACCAACTTTGCGATTCGGCGGTCGATATTGGAGGAGCTTGGAGGTTGGGATGAAAAGGCGTTATCTGAGGATACGGAATTAAGTATCAGGGTTTACAATCTAGGATATTACATTCGCTTTTTCCCTGAAGCAATTACGTGGGAACAGGAGCCAGAGAATATCCGTGTATGGTGGAGACAAAGGACGAGGTGGGCAAGAGGAAATGAATATGTTATCTTGAAATATTTATTTCAGCTTCACAAACTGAAGAATAAAAAAGTAGTGATTGATATCTTTTATTTTTTGTTTACGTACTTCCTATTCTTTACGGGGGTCTTCATTTCCCACATTATTTTTGTAGTTAACCTTGTACATGATCTAGAATTATCCATTGGAATGATATCCTATGCATTATGGATTACCGGCTTTCTGCTTTTTGTTACAGAGATTTGTTTGGCTTTAAGTATGGAACAGAACCAGCTTACATTGAAAAACTTCCTTATTGTGTTATTGATGTACTTTACGTATTCTCAAATGTGGATTTTTCTAGTAGTTCATGCCTCATTCCTCGAATTGAAACGGCTGTTGCTCAAGCAGGAAATTAAATGGGATAAGACACAGCGGTTTAAACAGTCGGAAGGCAGGGATGATTCTGCATAATTGTGTGAAGAAGGAGGCGGTCCGATGCTTAAAGTTATGCCTATTATAGGAACAAGACCCGAAGGAATTAAAATGGCTCCCCTTATAAGAGCACTTAAGGAAGAAAAAGAGATTCAATGCGTTTTCGTTAACACGGCACAGCACAGAGAAATGCTTGATCAAGTTCTGAAACTATTTAAAATCTCACCTGATTATGATCTTGATGTCATGCAGGCAGGAAGAAGCGTCGAAGACTTAACAGGTATAATGATATCGGAATTATCCGCTATTATAGAGACGGAAAGGCCTGATTTAGTCCTTGTACATGGGGATACAACGACAACATTCGTTGGTGCTTATACTGCCTTCCTGAAACAAGTACCCATTGGTCATATAGAGGCAGGTTTACGTACAAATAATAAGTATTCCCCTTTTCCTGAAGAGATGAACCGTCAAATGGTAAGCCGCCTAGCTAGTTACCATTTCGCACCTACGGAAAGAAATAAAGCGCATCTCTTAAAGGAAAATATAGAGGATGATACCATCTATGTGGTGGGAAATACCGTTATCGATGCACTTCTCGAGGTAGCATCCAGAACCAATCATTTTAATCAGGAATTACGCTCAATTTTTTCAAATTCCCTGCAGACTATTCTTCTGACAACGCACAGAAGGGAAAATCTACATGAACTGCAAAATATTTACCTGGCTGTTAATCGTCTTATTAAGGATCATCCAAACATACAAGTCGTCTTTCCTATCCATAAAAATCCAAAAGTACGTGAAAAGGTGTATGATCACTTTCAACAAACGGACCGTGTTCATTTGATTGAACCGCTGGATTATGAAACTTTTGTTCATGTAATTAAGCATTCATATTTAGTTATCACGGATTCTGGAGGTATTCAGGAGGAGGCTCCATCATTAGGGAAACCAGTGTTAGTGGCAAGAAATACAACGGAACGTCCTGAAGGCGTGGAAGTAGGGACTTTACGATTAGTCGGTACTTCGGCTGATGCCATTTATAATGAATGCAGCAAGTTGATTCTCAATCCTTTCGAATATCAAAGAATGAAGGAGATAAGATACCCATTTGGAGAAGGCAATAGCTCAAACAAAATAATAGAGATAATAAGTAAGATATTCCCTGAGAAAATGAATAAGGACTGTTTATAGAACAAATCAGGGTTAAGTCCATGGTGAGGAAGTGAGAAGTAATTTGGGGCCATCTTTCACAGAAGCATTTATTTATAAGTGGCTAAAGAATAAGAATGGGATGTTTGCTACCAATATAAAGGATTCAGATGTGATGGATGAAGATGAGGTGAAAGGAAGAGAGACTCTTTCAGAAACATTAGGGTTGTGGATGGAGTATGTACTGCTAAAGGGAAGCCAAAAACTTTTTGAAGATGCCTATCAGCAGTTAAATCAATACTTTTTATTGAGGGATGGTTTTGTTCACTGGAAGTTAAACGAAGCGGGAAGGAGTATGGAATCTACCAATGCGTTAGTTGATGATCTGCGAATTATTCGTACCTTGGTTCAGGCAAGTGATATATGGAATGAGCCGAAATATAAAAGGGTTGCCGGCCGTATCAGTAAATACGTTACGAAATATAATCAGTTTAAAAATGTATTAACCGATTATTATGATCGGCATTATCAATATGCAACAACTACAATTACATTATCGTATATCGATCCCATTGCTTTGCAAATAATGAGACAGTCCAAGTGCATACAACACGGAATGTACCAAGATACGATGAACATATTGAATGCAGCTCCTTTAGATGGGTCATTTTATCCGAAATCATATGATGTCGAAACGAAACAATATAATTACGAGGAACAGGTTAATTTAATTGACCAATCATTGGTGGCCTTATATCGGGCACAGAGCAATATGACAACTCACACATTTCTTGACTATATTAAGCAAGAAATAGAGGAGAAGGGAGTCATCTATGGAAAGTATGATCGTCAGAGCAGAAAGCCTGTTGTTGACTACCAGTCCCCAGCAATCTACGGATGGCTGATACTTTATTGTCTGGAAATGGATGAAGAGGAATGTGCGGAAATCTTTTATAGAAAGATGAAAGAATTTCGATTGACTCATTCTCAATATAAAGGAGGTTATTGTGTTTATCAGGGCGATACACACATTTTTGATAACATAGTCCCAATGCTTGCAGAACAAAAATTATATCATTCTGGTATCTTAGAAGGATAAGCAATGAGTGTTTTAATGCCTGAAGAGTGAAAATCCAGATTAACCGGGGAGAACCGTACCAAAAGTAGTTTTTGAATTATGCAACAATTGGGCGCGATTGTTCAATATCACAACTTAATAATAAGCTGAAAATATGCAAGTTTTTATAAGGCAGGGAATCCAATTGTCGTAATTTCTTTCGCTACAGAAACCCTAAACCGTACATTGCGAAACTGGAATGATAGTGTGCTTTTGCCTTTGTAGTAATAGAGGAAAATAAACACACTCACAATCCCTTGATATACAATAGTTGCAATTCCTACACCTAAAACGCCAAGTCCTAATCCAAAATCAAAGATGAAAATGGGGTCTAAAATCAAGTTTATTATGGCAGGGATAATGGTTGCTTTCATAGCAAACGTTGAATTTCCTTCTGAACGTAAAAGGCTATTTGTTGCCATTGAGAATCCGATAAATAGAAACCCTAATAGAATAGGAAGCATATAGTCATAGGCGTAATCCATTATATTTTCTGTGGCTCCAAATAATAAGAGGATGTCTTCTAAGAGGAAAATACCTAAGATCAAGCTAATAAAACTGATGATCAGGATTAGAAAAATGAATGTTCCAAAAACCATATTTGCATCTTCATCTCTTTTTTCTCCTAACCGTCTTGATATGATAGAAGCTGTACCGATACCAACAGCACTTGATAATGTCATGACAATCATCATGACTGGAAATGCTACAGTCAATCCTGCAACCGCATCTACACCTTCTGCATATGAGATGAAGAAGATATCAACGACATTAAATAATGCCATAACAAATAGGCCGACCATCGTGGGAATCGATAAATTCCATAACAACTTCGATGGCTTTTCTGTCCTAAGTTTCTCACTCGAATTTAAAGTTTGGTTATTACGTTTCAATTTTTATTCTCCTTATCAGACTGGTCGTCAAGCTTTGCCTAACGACCAGTCCGTTTCATTACATTTCGCTAGCAAGCATATGAGCAGCTGTTTCGTGCATCTCTTGAAGGCCTGAGATTTCAGCAAATTCAGCTATAGTGATGCCGCTTGTTGTTAGAAGTTCTACAATATGCTCATCCATTCTTGACCATGTTTTTCCACCGGCGTTGTCATAAGCGTCGATTAACTTTGTTAGTCCATCACTCCCAAAAAGGAGGTGATGGGCCATGAAATCGACAGATACATCTGCAACTCCAACTTCTGTCCAGTCAATTAAGCCAGTTACTTGATGTTTTTTATTAATGAGGATATGACCTGGATGTAAGTCGCCGTGTTTTACCCCTACATGGGAGGGCCAAAGCGAGTCTTCGGCAAGCCATGCTTGCCAGCGGTCCCATAAAGTTGGATTAATCTCGTATTGTTTCTTTACCCGTTCCATTCGCTGTTTCATGGAAGTTCTTAACTCACTGGCAGGAAGAATTTCAACGCCAATATGTTTGAATTCTACGTGAGGCAATGAGTGTAAATCTGCTAGGGCTTTTCCTAATGATTGATAATACGCAGGTGGGACATTGGATTCATCAAAACTCCATACATAGTTCTGTTGCTCCACGTCAATCGTCGCTGCAGGAATGCCACTTAGTTGCTTATAAGCAATTAAATCTTCAGAGAAGATAGACCAATCTGGAACTTGAAAGCTTGCATGGTGGTGAATGATATCTAATGCTTTTTTCTCTTGGCGTGCATGTCTCATGGACTCTGGTCTCCGTGGAATTCTTAGGATCCATTTATCATCATGTGGATCTTTGGCGTAGGCTACTTGAAAGTCAACACCAGACTCATTGATTTTGATGCTGTTTTCTACAATATCCAATCCTTTATTCGTTGCTAATTGTTTAAGTTTAAGTGTATTCATGTTTATTTCCTCCAAATGTTCATTCTAATAAATTTGTTTGATTCTTTTTTCTTGTATTTCATATCTATGATCTGCCAAACGTTTGACAAACTCACGGTCATGGCTAACCAATAAAACGGTTCCTTCATAATTGAGCAGAAACGTCTCGAGTGCTTTCATGCTATGAATATCTAAAAAGTTTGTTGGTTCGTCTAATATGAGTACATTATAAGAGCCAAGAAACAGTTGGCAAAGTTTTAATCTTATAGCCTCACCGCCACTTAACTGAGAGGTTTCTTTTTTTAGATCGTTTCCTGTAAAGTTCATCGCATGCAAAACAGCAAGGATTTTGCTTGGTTCGTAGTGGCTGTTTTCTTTCATAAATTCTAGAACTGTTTTATCCTTACTAAATTGATAATCAAGTTGTTGATACACACCAAAAACGACTTTAGGAGAGAGTGTAATGCCTTCTCCGTCATGAAGGATATGGTTTAATAACGTTGATTTTCCAGACCCATTTGAGCCAGTAATCGCAATGGTTTTGCCCAACGGGAACTGAAAGCTTGCATGGTCAAACAGTAGTGTATCCTTCATTTTAATGGTTAGTCGGTCTGCCATGATCGGAAACTTATTATGCAATTGAAGCAGTTTGGGTTGATGAAAGCGAATCGTCTTTTCCGTTTCTATCGCTTTTACCTCATCTAATTGTTCTACTCGTTTTTCTAATGCTTTTGCCGCTCGCTGAACCGACTTTTGACTAGTATCTTTTTGTTTAGTCATAAACATGCGGTTTGCAGGTGTATTTACTTCTTTTTTTGACATAGACTGGTTTGCTTGGGTGATTTTCTTTGCTTTTTTCATTTTTTCATCTGCAGCAGATAACAGCCTTTGTTTTTCCTTTACATATTTTTCATGTCGTTCTTGTTGTTGGATACGTTCAAGTTCTTTTTGACGTTCATAATCAGAATAGTTACCTGTATATTCAATGATTTCGCCCTCATTTACTTCCCAGATCTTAGTCACGAGCTGATCAAGTAGGAAACGGTCGTGACTAACCAAAATGAGAGCTCCATAGTAGTACATTAATTCCTCGATCAAAAAATCAACGCCCTTTGTATCAAGGTGAGTAGTCGGTTCGTCAATAAGCAGCCCTTCATGATAAGTAGAAAATAGCTGAGCTAGCTTCAACCGAGTTTGTTCTCCACCACTCATTTGTGTGGCATGACGATCTGGTACGTTTAATTGGCCAAGTAATTTAAAATCGGATGCTTGATAATTAGGGGACTCGGTTTGTTTAAAATACCCAAAATCAATCAAACGGTTTACATGTCCTTTATTAGGTTGGAGATCTTGGTGTAAAAGCTGTAATAATGTGCTTTTTCCACTGCCGTTTTTCCCAACGACACCAATTCGATCAAATTGATGGACTTTCAGGTTATGAATCGTGAGAATGGTTCGGTCCAAAAATGAAACTTCTATATCTTTCAATTCCAAAACTAGTTTTTGCATTATTACACTCCCTTTTTTATGGAATTTAAAGGGATGTAATCATAAAAAAACCACAGACAGGCTACTGTCTGTGGTAAAGAGTAAACGAGGTATAGCAAAATTGACGTCTTCCTTCGTAAGAGCGAAAAAAAACATACGAAAAAAAGACAGATGAATATCTGCCTTTCTTCACGTCAAAAGTGTATACTTCTCCGTCGAAGATTATTAAAAATGTGCAGACTACTCCCGTTTACTCTGTTTTATGAAAACAGAGCCTTTGAACATATTAAGTTACCTATTGTTCAAAGTTTGCTGGCGTAATCTTCCTGATGGCATCATTTTTAATAAACCTCCTTTTCTTAATATAACGTATACTATACATTTACTTTTGATTATTGTCAATAAAACCTGAGAAAA
The DNA here is from genome assembly GCF_021117275.1 of Metabacillus sp. B2-18. Lineage (NCBI taxonomy): Bacteria > Bacillati > Bacillota > Bacilli > Caryophanales > Bacillaceae > Metabacillus > Metabacillus sp. B2-18. The sequence goes on along the minus strand of NZ_CP088245.1, from coordinate 4,758,345 downwards.
CAGCTCTTTTTACTGTGTAGTACAAGGATACTATGCATTAAAATTATTATTATTTACACGAATGCGATTCCATGGGGGGAGTGGTGACTTTGATGGCGAAGAACCCCCCTAGGGGGAGTCAAATCCCTACACCTTTTAATATAACGACCGCGCCCCAGTCACACGCGAAAAATCGCATAATTCGATAGGGGGGGTACCCCTAAACCGCCAAAATAAAGCCACATAGCCTTGTAAACCTTGATAGTAAAGGGTTTACGGGTTATGTGGCTATTATTTGGTCGAAAGTTTACTGATATCAAGGAATTGAGGGAAGCTACGGAAGATGCGAGGAAAAGAGGGGTGGTTGGATCAGACTATACGGTCATTCGGGAAGTAGAATTAAGTGACCAAGAGTTTCAGAAGTTTTGCAGTGATTTTCTAGAGGAGCAGCCTTGGATAGAAAAAAACGATGGCGGGAGCAATGTAGCCGGGGAACTTCGCTGCATCAGAGTTAGAAATGTGGAAACTGGTGAGCGGATATTAGTCAACACAGAAGGGTATGAATATCCACGTTACACTGCCATAGAAGAATAAAAGTCATTGATATGGCGGGTCTAAGGGCTCGCCTTTTAAAATTTCTTCTTCAACTACCGAGGTTTGGTTAGTACAATAGGAATTAGTGAAGGTAGTAAAACAATAATTAAACCAGTTTTCATACTAAGAACCAACGAATAAAGGGGAAAATAAATGACTTATTCAAATGGTACGTTTAACTTAACAGCAACAAAATTAGCATATTGGCATAGAAACGTTATACATACTGATAAAAATTGTTTTGTTTGCGAGGAAGATTTTGAAGGGATTGCTGAATATTTAACTAATGCTGGACTAGAAGTGCTTGAACAGGGGAGTAATTTTTTAAGAATTGCAGCTGTCACTGGTTATCGAGATGAATTCGGTGGGAGAACAGATGAAACAGATTTTCTTTATAATTTAATTACTGCTACTAGCGAAGAAGAGAGAAAAAAGATTATTAAGGAAAGACCCCATTTCGATAAATTTAATCCAAAATCTGAAAAGACAAAATGGGCGGCTTCGGAAGAGCAAATAAAGTATCTTCAGCAGTTACACAAAAAGGTCTACGGGAAGGAACTTGATATAACTGAAGAAGAAGACCGTTTTACAATATCAAGCAAGATTGCTGAACATTTAAAGCTAATAGAAAAGGAACAAATAAGCAATTCAAAGAAAATCAAACAAAGTTTTAACCGATGGTTGAATGGAAATCTTTATCGGTATTTGCAGGAAAATCACTATCCCTTTATCACATTTGAAGAAATGACAGATGATTTCTTTAAAATGCTACATGATGTAATAAAAAAAGTAAGCAAATCTGAAGACACAATATGGGTTAAAAGCAATTACGATCCCACACCTATCGAGTTGAAAAAAAGTATAGAGAGCGAAATGAAAAAACTACAGAGAAAGAAGCCAAGCGAAAAACAGATTGGTCTTTTCTTGAAATTATGTGAACAATTATCAATTGATGAAAGTATTCCAGATAATTACTTACTTCTGTCAAAAAAACTCGCAGATTACTCTCAAAAAGCTTATAACTTAAAACCGGCTACTGAAAAACAAATCACTACTATTAAAAGATTATGGAAAAATTATTTTAATGAAGATATCGAATTAACAAATGCTACACAAATTGATATACAGAAATACTTCAAAGAAATAGAGAATAAAAAGATAAGCCAATGATGGGAAATTAGTTAAATAGACTGCAAGGGGCGTTAGTGCAAGAAGGGATCATCTTTTGATGGTCTCTTTTTTCGTACACAAATAACTTGCTATTCTGTGGCTTCAGAGTGATATATGGTGTAACCAAAAAACGAAAGGATGATAAGGAATGGAATTCAAAATCACTTATGAAGTCAAAGGACAGCGAAGAAAGGAACTGGTGCAGGCAATCAGTGAGTTCTTAAACACCATACCTAAATATAAGGGTGTTCCGACATGTGCTTATGAAATCGGAGGCTTGGTGGTTGACCGGGAAGGGGCGGTAATTCTGAATGACAGCATGACCCCCGCAGAGGTTGACCGCATGGTAGCGGTACTTGAGGGACAAGGGTTTCAGCCCACAAATTACGGTGAAAGTGCCTTTGACGGCATTGAGGTAGCCATGCCAAGAGAAATGTTCACAGACAAGGCAATCGAGAACCTGCACAAGATCGTAAATGCCAAAGGAGAACTCATCAGCAAGGCCGTCGGCACCATGGACTTGAGAATCATCGAAAACGATGTAAAAGTAAAGTTTCCATGGTTTCCTAGAACAGAGGACAGCGAGGAAGTGGCCCATTACACACAGTTCACCGACGCCTTATGCAAAATGGCCATCGAGAGAAACCGAGTGGCATCCACGCCGAGGAAAAGTGAGAATGAGAAGTATGATTTCAGATGCTTCCTATTAAGGCTAGGGTTTATCGGGGATGAATACAAGGCGCTTAGAAAGTTCCTGCTACGAAACTTAACGGGTAATGCTGCCTTTAAGCATGGAAGACCTAAAAAGGATGAAAACTAAAAAGAAGCGGGTAGGAGTGTGGACATTAACGTCTTCTCCTGCCCGCTTTATTTCTATTATCCCAGCTGAAGTAGTTTAATAGAATCTGGAATGATTAGTTTGGCATCCAATCTCTCAAATGCCGCAAAGCCAATCTGGCCTTCCAAAATGTATTTCTCATTTAACACCTTCACCGTAAGCGGCTGACGCTCAATAACCCAATAGTAGTTGAAATCACCGAAGGCAATGGCTTTTTCGCCGCTCTCGATGCCCGGCATATAAGGTGAATAGACGACCGGCTTTCCTAGAATGGTGTTATCTGCATGATTCCACAGATAGTTTCCGTTTGTATCTTTCAGCGTTCGAAGGTAAAGAGCGGTTTCATCGTTCATAACCCATACCGCACTTTTACGGTAGTGTTTATCAAGTGAGAAGTACAACTTGATCACTTCATCATAGGTGATGGCATCGGTACCTGCCGCCGTTACGCCGACTTGTGCGCCTTCTGTGGGGTGCAAAATGCCAGTAGGAGCATCCATGCCATCCCCGTTAATAAAGGCGTTTTCTTCCTCTCTACCAAACCTGCGGGCAAATTCGTTCTTCAAATAGTTCTCCAAATCGAACTTGTTGTCGCTGACAAAGGATTGTTTTAGCCTTGTCAAACTTGCTAGTTTATAAGACTCTAAAGCGAACTGTGTAACCGTGTCGGCACTTTCTGGGATAGCGATGTTTTCACCTACCCATGCAGCTATTCCGGTAAAAGTAACCGCATGAATCTTCCCTTCTGTTGATGTGGTCTTAACCACAGTTGCAATTCTTCTAAACAGATTTTCCTTTTCAAGGGCTGTCGTGTAGCTGTCAATGAATTCATCTGGGGCAGGATAGCTACCTGTGCTATCAGCCATGTCCCTTACAGTCGGATAGGCCTCTTGACCTCTCATTGTGTTCCAGAATGCTTTGTTATAAGTAGTTTGATTTGTCATTTTGTTTCCTCCTAATTTTTATGATTTTTAAGCCAGTTACGGGAAATGCAATAATGGATCACTTCATTCAGTGTTTGAAAATAATAGCCGGAGCCTTGGTATTGGATGCACCAATGAGCTTTAGCATCTGACCGTTTATCTCTCATCACCACAACGGGATGCGAGTTGCCCAGTGGGATGATGTGAAACACTTCAAAGTTTTCTAAGTCCAGATTTTTCAGTAGATGTTTTGGTAGTTTATCGATTTCTTCCATAGTCTTCACCTCCCATTCCATAAATTTGGTGACAGTTTTATAAATTTAGTGACTGTTAGGTACAGTTGTGTGAATGAACTGTACTCTCTGAAACCCTTTCATACCAAGGGGTTTATGGGTTTTGGTGACAAAAGTGACAGTTTTCTTAACTCTCTTCTTATATATACTGTTTTTTAATTTATTTTTATTTGTATCCTTAGAAGTTAAAAAGAACTGTCACTCTGTCACTAACCTTTCTTAAAGTGTTGATATTACTTGGTTTTGTCAGAATAATATTGTGGAATTACTGTCATTAAAACTGTCATCTAACATTCATCTTTGTCACTAATTAGATGAGAGAAGCGGCAACTCATCGTAGCCATAGGCGCTTTGATAAGTGATTTTTGCCTCATCCGTTAAGGTATAGCTACGGTAGAAAGTACCGCCTTTGCCCCTGCGAACGGTCATATCTGCAAAAGTAGTGTCAAGATACTCTGCCAATTCATCACGGAACTCTTTTGCGGTCTTGGCATAGCCATGATTGTTATCAACGCACCAAGCCTTATACACCTTGTAGACTCGACCGGTAGTGCAACTGTCTTTGATTTTTTCAAAGGGTCGTGTCTGCATACATTCATTAAAGAAAGCAATGATTGTATTGTTATCTGCCATATACATAGCTCTGGCATTTTCCACACACTGTGGTTCTGTGAAAGTGTATCCATTCTTTATGACTTGCTTGAGTGCCATGATGGTTTTATAAACAATGCCATCACGCTCAGCATACATTTTATCTAGCAGGCGCTTATCCTGTTTGTCCTTTGGAATGACATTGTTGCAGTTGACCTGCATGATGCGGTCATACACCCACTTCCCATCATCGCCACCAAATTTAGGTAGGCGATTCATACAGAACCAGAAGAGTCCTTTGTAGATGAACTCAAATCCGTTTTGTCCTTTGAACTCTGCAAAGATGCTATCCCCACCGGTACATTGTTTGAAGATGCGAAGTTCACCAACGGTCAAGAAACTCATATCGGAGCTACCTGCAAGTCGCTTATTGTAGAGATTACCGGTGCCAAACCGGGACTCTATCTCTTTTAGATCAATCCCGATGAAGTTGCCACTTCCAAGTAACCGTTCTGTCAGGATCTTTAGCTGTGACTTCCCAGTATCGCCTTTGCCGACCATGAAGAGTGATTTCTTCATGCGATGGCCTTTTACATTGGAGAGAGTCGCTCCCATAAACTCCAGAAGCAGATTCTCCACTTCCGCATCACTGTTGGTGAGATCAGTCATGAACTGATCAAAGACCGGTGTGGGTTTAGGTGCTCCCAGCCAATCACAAGGAATCTGAATGGTACTTAACACATTAGGGCTGTGGGGTAGTAGCTTCATATCAGAAAGCCTAAGAATGCCATTTTGGAAATTGATGATATCCTCATCGGCATTCAGCTCCTCATGGGTTTTGAATTTCAAATCTGTGGTGATCTGTCCAAAGACCTCGTTCACATCTCGCATCTGCAAGATACTTTCATCAAAGGCAGTAATGTAATTCTTGATGATGCCTTTTAGCATTTCATCCGCATAAAGTCGGTAACATCCATCCTCGTAGACATATCGTAAAACTCCGCCTTTGGCACTATCACGAACGAAGATGTAATGAAGGTTCTCCCGGACGTAACTTGCCAGCAAAGGACAGTTGACCTTCATGCGTTTGGAGCGCTCATCGTAATAGATGTAAGAGGGTCTGTCTTTGCTGCCTGTATAGAACTGGTCATGACAGCCTTCAATGGCTTTTTCCATAGTCGATGTGCGGTAATCATCACGATCCCATTTCTCCCGGTATAGCTTGGATTGTCTAAACAGACTGTCTATTTGTTCGATATCTCCGCCGGTGTAGAAAGCTAGGATATTACAAAGTGCTTGGTCAGCTTCTGAAGGGCTGCCATAACCAGAAATGTCACCTTTGTCAAAAAGAGCTATAAATTTCTCGCTATTCTTGGCTTTTCTGGCGGTGACGATAATATCGAAATTGTTATTAACTGTGAAACCAACATTCTCAGATTCTATGAAACTACTTTTTTTCATGTATCTGTTCAAGAAGGTGAGCGCTTCATTGGTTCTATTCATTAAAGGCTGATCGCTAATCGCATTTCCTGTAAAAGTAAGGTAGCGACTAGTTAGTCCGCCGATGTAAATTTCCATCTGGTTGTGTGGGTTCTTGCTGTAGTAATCTTTGGACAGCTTCTTAATGAAGTTACTATTTATTGAAACTGGTATCTGATTGATATCCACCTCAAAAAGGTGATGGGTGCCTTGGCCACTTGGAGAAGTTTTTCATAGGTGTTCATCAGCACTCTAACTTCTTGAGCTAATTCACTATCAGCACCGATATTGTCAATATCAATTCCAGCAATACCAGATGGAAGGACAAGACCTACACCATCAAATTGATGAAGCTCTACAGCTTCACTAGCTTTATCAAAGGTTGTCCATTGAGACTGATACTCCTCTGTAGTGCCAGTTTTATAGCCTTTGGTGTTGTATGAGACTTTGGTACGGCGGCCTTTTTGCATTTCATAACGCCAACATACCCAAATCTTTTGTTGTTTTAATTCGTTGATTTCCATAGCCGCCGACCTCCTCTTTGTTTAGTCTTCATCAAAAAGTTCATCTGCACATGTCTTGCAAAGAAATCCAGCATAGATGGAATCATTGTCGATGCTGTCATGCATGGATTTAATCAATCCGTTTACATCAACTGTGGCAACATGATCGCAGTTCTTACATTCGATTTTGATATCCATAAATATCATCTCCTTCCGGTTTATCTGAGCCATCAAGTTGGCTGAGTTGTTCGCATAATTTTTCATAATTGATGTATGCCTTCTTGCCCACGAAGATAGCGGGAAGCTTGCCTGCTTTCAGTAGAAGCCTTAAGGCGTGTTCAGGGAGGATGCCTGTTTTAGCCGTTTCCCTTACGGTCAGCATGGTTGGTTTCTTGTTTTCCGACACGGGCTTTCTCCTCCTTGAGTTTTTTCTCTGCCTTTTTAAGCCAGTAGTTCTTGTTGTGCTTTTTCACCTTGTCAGCGTTATTACGGCGCCACTCCCGGAAGTATTTCAATCGTTCTTCCCTCGCAGCGGCTTCAAGTGACTGTTTGTCCATGAAACATACCTCCTTCTTAAAATTCTGTTTCGCTTTACTTTCGCTTGAAGTATTGCGATTTACTTGTTATTATTATGGTAATTCAGATAAAACGAAATAACAAGTAGAATAGAACTAGAATAATAAAGTTCAAGTAAAACGTAAAAACGGAGGTAAGTTCAGTGGAAATTCAATTTAAAGGGTACGATAATATTTTCGCCGTAACCTTACGAAGCATGATGGAAGAACATCCTCACACAGGTGAGAAGACCACACAAAAGGCACTGGCTAAAACTATTGGTATCCGACCACAGACCGTTAGTTTGTATATGGATGGGTCTACGCAGCCAACAGCAGAAAACCTTTATAAGATTGCGAAATATTTTGATGTGTCTGTGGACTATCTACTGACAGGGGTTAGTTCTGAGAACAAGGAGGTACATAAAATCCTTGGTTTATCAGAAGGAGCGGTCAATCTTATTAAAAGGGCACATGATACAGATAAATTTGGATCTTGTTCACAAGTCGTACCGGTGTTAGATGAGCTTTTATCAGATGTGGACTTTTATCGTTTTCTAGAAGACTTGTCGCTAAAGATGGAGAATTTAAAAAAGCTGGCCCAGATGTCACCAGACGAGAAGGAAAAGATGATGCCGGGTTTAAATGTTGAAGGCTACTGGGCATGGGATTTGATCACTTATGTACAGGAATTCATTATTAATGAGCTCGAAAAACGGGGAATACGGCGTGAAGACTAGAGAAAATTACCGCACATTTTGGTGTTTATATACTTGCTTTATAACACCGTTAGAGTGATAGATACCATAAGAGAAATGAATTCTCTCTAGGAAGGAGGAAACGAAATGCCAAGTATCAAAAAGCGGGGGGATACCTACAGAATCATGGTTTCTCTTGGCTATAATATGGAAGGCAAGCAAATCAGAAAGACCACCACATTTACACCACCGCCAAACGTCACGGAGAAAAAAGCGGAAAAATTAGCGACAGCCTTTGCCTATGAATTCGAAAAGAAATGCATGGGAATGACAAACTTCAATGAGAACATGAGGTTTTCCGAGTTGTGCGAATGGTACTTTGAACAGATTGCACCACACAAGTTAAAGGAAAGAACCCTATATACCAATAAGGAATTGATGAAGGCTTATGTATTACCATACATTGGGCATTTGAAACTCAAGGACATCACAACAGCTAGAATTGATGAAATGCTGAACCACCTGCACAAGAGGGGGAAAATCAGCAGGTTCTATATTATGAAAGACCCATCATTGCTTGGTGACGGGACAAGAAGGCCCACCGCAAGAAAGGCTGGTCTTAATCTGAATACCATCAAAACAGCGGCAAGAGGCGGTCGTGTGAGCAAGCCAACCGCAGAGAAGATTGCAGGAGCATTTGGCAAAAAGCTGAACGATCTATTTGTCGAGGAAGAAAGACCCGATGAAGAAAAAGGAATTGACAGCACTTCCATTGCCAGAGTCAGAACCGCCACATCATCGATTTTTAGCACCGCACTTAAGAAGGATATTATATGGAAGAACCCGGTGGTACATGCCACTTCGCCAAGGGGGACAGAAAAAGAAAAACTGTTCCTTGATGATAAACAATGCAAGCAGCTTCTAAAATATCTTGAGGAAATACCCAACAACAATGCGAGAGTAGCACTGACTACGCTAATGTACACCGGTATGCGGTCGGGCGAACTTTGTGGGCTTCACTGGAAAGATGTTGATCTAGAAAAGGGAACCCTTCATGTTCGCTACACCCTTTACCGGGCTGACGGGCAGTACAAGCTGTCAACACCAAAGACCAAATCAAGTTTAAGGATGATTGCGATACCCGCTGAACTCATTACCATTTTAAAAGAGCATAAAAAGTGGCAAGAAAAATACAAAGAGTCGCTAGGGTCAAAATGGATTGAACGAGGAGCGGTGGTAACTGGCATGGAAGGAGAATACATTAGTGGGGTTTATCTCAACTCAACATTGAAGAAGCTGTTGAATAAGCATGACTTGCCAGACATACACGTTCACGACTTGCGCCATGCCAATGCTTCACTACTCATCAATGCGGGGGTGCCGGTCAAGTTCATCTCAGAGCACCTAGGGCATTCGAAACAAAAACTACCGAGGATATTTACGCCCATGTTTATAACTCCACAGCCGAGAAGGTAGCAACAGCCATCAGCGATGCCTTGGATGGGGTGATATGAAATTATTTTTCAAATTTGGGATTAGGACTATGTGATAAAATCAATTTAATACAAAAACCATGGTTAAGGAGGAACAGATATGGCACGTACTTTTAAAGATTCTATTTCAGGATTTGGTAGGGAAGTTTTGGAACGTATAAGGGAGGATAACTACGCAAGGTTAGATCAAGCTGCCTTTGAAGAAAGAGTAATTGGAATTGAAAAAGCAGTTGCGGCTCTTTGTGAAGCAGAAGTTGAAGATGAGAAAATCATATCCCTATTGCAAAAATATTGGGATTTGCGTCTTAGTGAAGCCGAGGAATTTTTGCAACACGAAAGGCGAGTTCAAGAGAAGTAAATCATACTTGTGGTGAAACAATGAACGAAAATATGCAAAAAAAAGTGTGCTCCAAGCGGGTACACTAGGCAAATTCGAGTGTGCTGTAAGGGGAAAGAAGCCTTGCAGCACATTTTTTCTTAAAAAGTGTACTTTTAGAGAAATAGTTGGTGTTTATCCGGTGTTTTAATTTGCGAGAAAAGCCTAAACGAAAATGTACGATACACAATCAGCTTTCAACAAACCCCGATTTTATGCGGGTTTCAGGCACGTTCTTAAACACTACGAAACTACTTTTTACGGTTTGAGAAAGAGCATATTGATACATCCGTCCAATATAATAAATTTCTTCTAAGTACGTATGCAGCCCTTGCTCAAGAAGAAATCGAGACCATTTCAACATCAACCAGGTGGGGATTTGAAAAGAACTTCAAGAAAGGCATCCCTCGGTACAATAAGATGCTTGGTTATGATGTGGTGAAAGTAGATGGACGAAATACCCTTCAAATTAGCGAAGAAGGGGCAGTAATTGTTCGCCGTATCTTTGACTGGTTTTTACAGGGGATGACCATGGCTGAAATAGCACGAGAATTAATAAACCAAGGGATAAAGACATCAGTAGGCAAAGACCTGTGGAGAGGATCAACTGTAAAACATATTCTAACGAACGTGACCTATACCGGTAACAAACTGACGAGGGTTCGAACAAAAGACCTTTTCACCAATAAAACAACCAAACATATGAGAGATGAAATTGCGATTGAAAATTGCCACCCTCCAATCATTAGTATGCAAGTATTTGAACAAACACAGAAACGCTTAGAAGAAATTAAACCTAAGAGGAAGTCCACAGGACCAAAAGGGAATAAACATTCTCTTTCAGGAAGAATGACCTGTCACCGCTGTGGCTATCGGTTGAACAACTATCCAACGAGAAGGGTGAACTATTGGAAGTGCCAAGCGAGTGATATCGGCGCCTGTGATTTTACATCGATTAGAGAAGATCGTTTGAGAGAGATTTTGCTGGAGGGCTTCAAACAGAAATTTGATATGACGAGTAATTCCGTTTTCGATACGGCCAAGAAGGTGCTTCAAAAGATTAATCAGAAGGACCATTTCGAGTTTCACCGATTAAGGTGGATGGCTGAACTGGAGTTAGCAAAAGAAGGGAAGGGTGAGCTGGCTAAAGTAGAACAAGCCTATAAAGAGTTTGAACAACACATCGCCAGGATTGAAGATGATCGAATCTTTCGGAACCAAACATTGAGCTGGCTTGAGACGGTCCTAAATATAGAGGAGTTTCTAGAAACCATTACGATTGAACAGCTTAGGGCTTGGTTGATGGGAGCGGTCATTTATTCTCCCGATGATTATCGCATTGAGTGGGTCGATGGGACAGAAACCATCGTAGGGGAGATGCCTAATAATCTACAGAAAGAAGAGATTCTTGAAAGTCAATCAAACAAGAAGTTTCAAAAACAACAAGAGCATGAACCACTATATCAGATCATTGATGCAGAAGGACATTTGAAAGAAAGGAGTGAGGAAAGCATGCAAGCACTTATGGATAGAGAAGTCATCAAAATTGAACCTAAAAAAGGGCAAAGCATGTTGAAGACAATAGAAAAGAACTTGCGTGACCATCCCTCCTCAACAACAAACCAGCCGGTTACAAAACCACTTAGAACTGCTGCCTATTGTAGGGTATCTACGGATCGTGAAGAGCAGCTAACCAGTTATAAAACACAGGTAGCTTACTATACGTATTTAATCCTCAAGGATCCTCGATACGAATTTGCTGGGATATTTGCGGATGAGGGGATATCAGGAAAATCCCTTAAAAATCGAACGGATTTCAAAAAGCTGATGGATGAATGTACACGTGGGAATATCGATTTAATCCTTTGTAAGAGCATTTCAAGATTTAGTCGGAATACATTAGAAACGTTAAAAGCTGTCCGGTTATTGAAGTCTCTCCCTCGACCGGTGCACATATATTTCGAGAAAGAGAACATCCATACAGAAGATGCTGATAGCGAATTGCTGATTACAATTTTCGGTAGCATTGCTCAGGAGGAAAGTATAAATATCGGAAACTCCATCGCATGGGGAAAAAGAAGTATGGCCAAGCGCGGCATAATTAAAGTAGGAAACGCCAACTATGGTTATCGGATTGGAGAGAAGCATCAATGGATTATCCATGAAGAAGAAGCTAAAGTTGTTCGTCGTATTTATGCGGAATTGCAAGCAGGAAAAAATTACACCCAAATCATAACCGGATTAACTAAAGATCGCATTCCAAGCCCAAAGGGAAAAGATGTCTGGAGTCTTAGCACGGTGAAGGGTATCCTGCAGAATGTGGTCTACAAAGGAGATTATCTTTATCAAAAATATATCACCGTGGATACATTAGAAGAAAAGACTGCTCCTAATGAAGGGGAGTTACCCCAGTATTATATTGAGGGCCACCATGAGCCTATTATTGCTCCGGAAGAATGGGAGAAGGTACAAAGCATTATCCAAAAACGCAGCGAAGCCTTCAAGCAGCTGAACTACCAAAAGTATTCTAAAGACCAGCATAAAAATTCTTCTTTTACAGAGAACTTGTATTGCGGAGAATGCGGTAATGTACTAGGGTATGAACGAAGCTTGGAGAGACGAGGCTCCAACGGAACCAAAGAAATCAATCGTTGGGTTTGTAGGCTGGCGGAGAAATATTACGCTGTGAACGGCTGTTCATCTCAACGTTTTCATCAAGACTATCTTGAAAAGCACTTTATTAATCTATTAAAAAGGCTTGAACAAGACGAGACATTTCAGCAAGAAGTAGAAAGAGTCATTGCTCAAACAGTGTTAAGTGCTCAAGAGCTGAAACAAGAAGTAGAGGCTCAAAGAAGGATGGAACAGTTGAATCAAGAGCTTTATGAGGCAGTAGATGAAGAGTTGCATAAAGACGGACAAGATCACCAAAGGGTGGATGCCCTAAGTGAAAAGATAGTAAAACTGCACCAGCAGTTGAAAGACTTCTCTGACCGTAAAAAGCTAGCAGAGCATTATAGAAATGAATTCAAAGAGCTGAAGAAGGAAATCAAAAAATTGAACGATGAAACCAGCCAATCATTCCCTGCAGATCTGTTTGAACGATTTGTCGAGCAAGCCACCGTCTATAAGGATGGTAAGATTGTGTACCATTTAAGTCTAGGCCTAGAATGGTCGACGGATGAAAGATATGAAGATTATCAAAAAATGATTTCATTGAAAAGAAAAGCGGAAAGGCATGCAAGACGAAAAGAAAAACAGGCAGAGTTTTTGAAAGGACCAGAAGTAATTGCCTTACTGGAATATTGTGAGGAACCTCGGAGATGGGGAGAAATCCTAGCCTTTATGAACACGAAGATGACGATCTCAGAATCCTATTTCAGGAAGAGCATTGTACTACCATTGATAGAGGAAGGAATGTTGCACAAGGATTTTATACCAGGCAGTCAAAGTAAGAGAAAATATTATATGGTGAAGAAGTAATGAGAACCCACTGAGTAGGCTGTGTATGAGCCTCTTGGTGGGTTCCTTTTTTATTGTAAAGGAGCATAATGTACTTTATTATTGTTGTTTATGTATTCTAGTAAATCATTGTGTTGACTGTTTAAAAGATCAGCTTCCTGTCCTTGATAATATGGTGAAAGCCTCCAGTATTCATGCTTATTTAATCCTTCAAGAAAGTTTGGGTTCGGAAAATAATCATCTCTCCATATTAGAACGTCAGATTCATAGTTTCCAGAACCGTTCAAACCTAGTGCTGATTTACTTAAATTACTACTACCAACAATCATTGCAAATGGAACATTATCACGTGTTTTCATAGAAATTTTTGCATGCCACTTTCCGTAAGTATCGATTAGGAAACGTTTTTGATTACAATGACAACCTTGATTCATATAATGAACAAAATCTATATACCGGTCGTAGTGACATTTATTACTAGGATTAGGGTTATCGCTCTTACAAGTGCATTGGGATCCAAAGTTTCCTGAAAGTGTAATTAATTGCGAATTATTATATCCTCTAAATCCTAGGTTAATATTATTACGCAGACTAAAATCCTGGACTCCAGTAAAGCCGCTACTTAGTATTAGCCCCTCTCCAGGACATAAGACTAATTTGTTTAATTCACGATAGAAAGGGCTAGTACCTTCTAGATTCTTTCTAAATAGAATTGCAATCCCCATTTGCGTTCCTCCTACTAACACCTTTTAAATCAATTATAGCATCTATAAAATCGTATAATTGAGAAGAACTCTTTTATATTCTTACATTTCCATAATTTCACATGATGATATAATAGTCTTAGAGACTTTTGGATTAGAAGGGATGGTGTACAGCTTGGATTCAGCCTACCTACATAATTCTGTTTTTAACATTGAACTGAAAAGAAGAGAGCTAGAACAACAAAATTTAACACGGTCTGAAGTTAAGCGTTGGTTCGAAGATAATTATCGTGTTTTTTCAAAAAAGAGTGCATTTACTTGTTTATGCTGCAACAAACCAGTAAATATGAATTTAACCAAAGATGAGGGAAGACCATTTTATTTTCGCCATAATGATGAAAGTGAATGTTCTTACTCTGAAAATACCACAACGTATGATAAGCATGTTTCTAAGCATGAGGTTAAATCAAAGAAAGATATTGGTCTCACCATTTTTAAAGAGATATTAGAAGGTGAGCTGAAACCCTACGACGTTGAGATTGAGCGAGGGTATCATTACAAAAAGAAACTTTCATTTATTCCGGATTTTATCATTAAGTTTCCGAACTCCGAGGAACGATGGGCGATTGATTATTTTACAGCAATCGATCAGGGGTTAACCTCAGGTAGCTACGCTCGTCATTTATCCAAACGAATGAAAACCTATAAAGAAGAAGGTTTTAAGCCCTTTTCATTCGTAGACTATAGTTGGCTTTCTTTTTTAGAAGAGACGAATAAAGGAACCTTACTTACTGCTGAAACTTATGTAACTAGTAAAACTCCTGAAGATAGTCTGTGGGATACATTTCTTGAGGAAAATATACAAGGTGATTTATTAGACTTTTTTATGAAAGATACAGGAGCGACCATAGACGAATTTAATACTAGAAACATCGCGTATGTAGATGTATTTAATCGGCTATGTACAATCTTTCGTTTCATACCAATATCACAACAAGATCGGAATATAACTTTTTATAAATTATCATCTTCTGAAGTACCCCTGGCACAAGCGTTGTCAGTGAATGCCGATCAAAATCATTTTGTACTTTCAAAGGAAAATGAGGATGAGAGGAGAAATGGTTTTCTAAAGGAACTAATTGAAAGAAAACAACAATTTGAGTTAGAACAACAAAGGTTAAGAGAAGAACAAGAAAGGATTAGGGCAGAGGAAGAAAGAATTAAACAAGAGGAAGAAAAGCAAAGGGCACGATCAAGGGCTCGAGAAGTGGAATGGCAAAAGCAAAGACAAAAAGCCAAAGAGCTAGAAGATGAAGAAATCGAAAGAGAAATGCAAGAAAGAATGAGAAGAGCGGCTTTAAGGCCAATCGAGGTTCATCCGGATGGTTGGGATCAAAGGTCCCAGAGACAAAACCGATATGGAATCTATACCTACCAACAAAGTCCACCAGAATCTAGTTATACGAAAACAGAGGATTCTGCAGATAAAAAGAAAAAAGAGAAGGTTAGAGATATACTGCTATCGCAACCTATTAAAGGTGAACTCTATATTGATGGGGATAAAAGAGCTTGGCGGATTATAATATTGAAGTGGATAAACGAAAATCAATCAGGTGATTCGCTAGTTGTTTCATTAGAGAAGGTTATAGGTCATATGAGAAGTTCAGGGATTTCCTTTAATCAAAAAAATGATAAACTGGTTAAGTATCCAATAAAAGAATTTCTTGAGTTTTATAGGAAGACGATAAAAGCAGAACTAAAGAAAAAAATTGAGCTAACCATTCAGGAATAGACCTTCAAAATTATTTATATATAATAGTAAGAACTCGGCAAATTTTGCTCATCACAATACGTGGTGGGCATTTTTTATTGTTTAGGGGGGATATATTTCGCGTATTTTTATCCATACGTCCTCACGGCGATGCTCAGGCAACCCTTAGAAAGTAAAACGGTGACGATAAGTCGAGTTCATTCAACTGTAACGTACCCTGCAAACTTTATTTTTATCGCTGCAATGAATCCATGTCCATGTGGATACTTCGGCTCAAATGATCACTATTGTACCTGTTCAGAAAAGCAGATAAAAGCCTACAAAAATCGGGTGTCTGGTCCTATCTTAGATCGCTTTGATATTCTCCTAACCTTACAAGCAGTGAACCTTAAAGGACATGATTTTAAAGGAATTGATTCTTCTGAAGACATAAAAAAACGCGTAGCCTCAGCAAGAGAAAACCAGTACAACCGATATGGGAAGGAAATTTGTAATGGTACGGTTCCCTTTGAACAATTGATTCAAAGCAGCCCCCTGACACCGAAGCAACAATACGATTTACAACAAGTTTCTAGTAAACAGGGTCTAAGTAATCGAGTCCAAATAAAAATCATTCGTTTAGCGAGAACAATTGCGGACATAAAGGGAGAAGTCTTGATATCTGATGAAGATCTAAAGGAAGCGATGTTTTTGAGAAAATTAGCACCACCTACTCATTTTTCCTTGACAGGAGAAGCGAATAAACCATTATATCGATAATCAATTTTAAGTGTTATTAATTAATTGAAAGGTGGTCGATCGTTTGCCTCGTAGTGCTAGATTGAAAAGTAGTACAGGTGTTTATCATATCATTAATAGAGGAGCAAATAGGCAGGAAATCTTTCACGACGATGATGACAAAATTAAATTTCTTGAAACCTTGAAAAGATACAAAATAAGGACAGCTATGAAAGTATATGCCTGGTGCTTGATGGATAATCATGTTCATTTGCTTGTAAAAGAAGGCAATGAAGAGATATCTCTGGTCATGAAGCGAATCGGTGTAAGCTATGCTAGCTATTACAACTGGAAATACCATACGAATGGTCACCTTTTTCAAGATCGATTCAAAAGTGAAAATGTAGAGACACAAGAATATTTGATCACGGTCACAAGATACATTCATCAAAATCCGGTAAAAGCAGGTATCGTTACAGGTCCCGAGAAATGGAAGTGGAGTAGCTGCCTTGGTTATTATGGAGAGAATGTATACCCTACTGATTTACTCGAATGTAACTATATTCTACGTATGTTTTCACCTAATTGTTCAATTGCACAATCGAGATTTAAAGAGTTTAATGAGCTACAAAATACAGATAAATGTCTAGAGGACTACGACGACATTAAGAGAAGACTAACAGATGAAGAAGCAAGAATCGAAATTAAAAAATGCCTTGCGAGCTATGAAGTACCACAAGTAAAGAGCTTGCCTAGTGAACAAAGAAATCAAATTTTAAGAAAGGTAAAGAATATTGAAGGACTCTCCCTGAGACAAGCAGCAAGGATTTTGGGTGTTTCTCCTAATCTTTTGTTTAAGGTGTAGGAGGTTGCAAGAAGCACGGGAACCGTCCCTGTGCTTCGAAAAAGTAAGCAAAAGAAGCTGAAAACGAAGGGGAAACATGAGGCGTTACTCAAAGGGCCTGAGGTAGAGGAGCTGCTGCCAAAAGCAGTTAAAGAGATTGTATATTGTATGAATGAGAGGATGGACAGTTATAATACGCACACCTTCCAAGTTATTTTGAGACCATTAATGAAGCAGGGAAAAATGGAAAGATTCAAAGCACCGGAAAAGGGCGGAACCAGAGAGGTATTTCATTATCGAGTAAAATGACAACTTTACATCTTCAAGAACTATTTGAGAAACCCACTGAGTTGGCTGATGCAGCCGCTTGGGGGACCTTTTTGTTGTTGTCGATTCCGGACAAAATTAAAAGAGGACCAGACGCATCCAGTCCCCTTAAGTGTAAGCCGAAGCTATACACCGCTATTAGTTATATAATATGATACTACAGTTTATCCTATTCGTAAAGTACAAGCCTATATGTAGCTTGTTAAATTATTCACCTTATTTCTAAAATCAGAACCCATAATAGAGGTGTGAACAGGTATCGGTACTGTACTTCTTAGCTTTTCAGATTCAGCGTAGAACTTCCTGACAATCTGTTTTAACTCGGTTTTGGTAACACCGAGCTTTTTCAGTAGGAAGATTACAACGATAAAATAATCAACAATGGTGTCAAAAGTGATGTTGTTGATTCCTGTTTCACTTTGTAAGTATTCCTTCAGCCTAGAAGGCGGATTCGTCTTTTTAAACCTGCAATCAAAGACTACAGAGTTATGAGCTACTGCATTACGAAGCTCTTTAATAAGGAATATAATATCTTCCACTATTCTTCCATTCTGATTATGATTTGTAGTGTGCATATTTAAATCTTCAGCAATAGCTATTCGAGTGTTTTGATTTAAACACTGTAGGAAGAATCCAAATTCTCCTAGATTAATGACCTCAAATATAGCCCACAGTGGAATCGGTTCATTCTTATGGAAGAAGTGTGAAATCACGGCCTTTTGTTCAGAATAGTTGTAACTAATCTGTTGGTTGATTTTGTTCCGTAATTCAAGCCGTTTCTTCATTTTATCCCTATACTTACTATTACCTGTATTTTCTTTCTTATAATCATTTAATAGGTGTGAAAAAACAAAATCGAAGTCCACCGGCCCTATTCCAATTAAGGTATTAAGTGTATAGTTCTTAATCGCTGTTTCAATGAACATAATTCTTGGATACAAGAGTGTTTTAAGGTTTGTATCAAACTCATACACCCCAACAACCTCATCAAAGTTGGTATAGGGAATTTGGTGGTTTGCCTGTCCGATAAAACGATATCCTTTATATCCATGATAATAACCGATATTTAATAAATCTTTTTTCTGTTTGCTACCGCTAATTTCTATGGCATGCTTATCTCTAAGGTGGCGCATTAACCCGTTAGTTGTTTTCCCTTTTACCAAAATGAATCGCTCCCATTTATAACTAATATCCTAATTATAAAGGCTAACTACCAAAAAAACTACAAACCTAGTATTCAATGATCATTTAAAGGTTGATTTTTCTGAATATTACATTTCCATAATTTCACATAATGATATAATAGTCTTAGAAAATATTAGATTAGAAGGGATGTGTATTGCTTGGATTCGGCCTACCTACATAATTCCGTCTTTAACATAGAACTGAAAAGAAGAGAGCTAGAACAACAAAACTTAACACGGCCTGAAGTAAAGCGTTGGTTCGAAGATAATTATCGAGTTTTTTCGAAGAAGAGTGCGTTTACTTGTTTATGCTGTAACAAACCAGTAAATATGAATTTAACCAAAGACGAGGGAAGACCGTTTTATTTTCGCCATAATGATGAAAGTGAATGTTCTTACTCAGAAAATACCACAACGTATGATAAACATGTTTCTAAGCATGAGGTTAAATCTAAGAAAGATATTGGTCTCACCATCTTTAAAGAGATATTAGAAGGTGAGATGAAACCCTACGACGTTGAGATTGATCGAGGGTATCATTACAAAATGAAACTATCATTTATTCCGGATTTTATCATTAAGTTTCCGAACTCTGGTGAACGATGGGCGATTGATTATTTTACTGCAATCGATCAGGGGTTAACTTCAGGTAGCTATGCTCGTCATTTGTCCAAACGAATGAAAACCTATAAAGAAGAAGGTTTTAAGCCCTTTTCATTTGTGGACTATAGTTGGCTCTCTTTTTTAGAAGAGACAAATAAAGGAACCTTACTTACTGCTGAAACTTATGTAACTAGTAAAACTCATGAAGATAGTCTGTGGGATACATTTCTAGAGGGAAATTTACAAGGTGATTTATTAGACTTTTTTAGGAAAGATACAGGATCAAGCGCAGACGAATTTAACACTAGAAATATTGCTTATGTAGACGTATTTAATCGGTTATGTACAATCTTTCGGTTCGTCCCCATATCACAACATGATCGGAATATAACTTTTTATAAACTATCATCTTCTGAAGTACCCCTGGCACGAGCGTTGTCAGTGAATGCCGATCAAAATCATTTTGTACTTTCAAAGGAAAATGAGGATGAGAGGAGAAATGGTTTTCTAAAGGAACTAACTGAAAGGAAACAACAATTTGAGTTAGAACAACAAAGGTTGAGAGAAGAACAAGAAAGAATCAGAGCAGAGGAAGAAAGAGTTAAACTAGAGGAAGAAAAGCAAAGGGCACGATTAAGGGCTCGAGAAGTGGAATGGCAAAAACAAAGACAAAAAGCCAAAGAGCTAGAAGATGAAGAAATCGAAAGACAAATGCAAGAAACGATGAGAAGAGCGGCTTTAAGGCCAATCGAGGTTCATCCGGATGGTTGGGACCGCGGCTCTATAAGACATAACGGTTATAGCAACTACACTTATCAACAGAATTCTACTGTAGCAAACTATGAAAGTACAGAAGATAAAATAGAGAAGAGGAGAAAAGAGAAGGTTCGAGATTTGCTGTTGTCTCAACCTATTCCAGGAGAACTTTACATTAGTGGAGATACGCAGTATTGGAGAAAGGTGATCTTAAAGTGGATAAACGAAAATCAAACAAGTGATACCCTTGTTGTATCGTTGGAGAAAATTATCGGCTATATGAAGAGTTCTGGAGTCTCCTTTACTCAAAATGATAAACTTGTTAAATATCCAATAAAGGATTTCCTTGAATTTTATGTAAAAACTTTAAAAGCAGAATTAAAGAAAAAGGTACAATTAAGTATCAAAGAGTAAATAGGTGACAGTATTTCACGGTTTAGGAAAAGGGGATTAATATGAATCTTAATTTAATATTTCTGTTTATACTAACAATGATTTTAGGTGGGTTAGTCTGGCATTTGAAAAAAGAAACAAATAAATATGATAATGCTTTTATTATTTTTAATATAATTATCTTTGTGGCGCTTTTATCTGTAGTATTTGTAGTTGATCTGATTACTACTTGGGTTGGATCTAGTTGGCTTGGTATCTTATTAGCATTTCTATTACCAATAATATTTGCTTTGATTTGTTTAGGTCTTGCATTTTCTGCTAATAAGAAAGAATTGTTTGGAGAAAAGAAATTTCAAGAATGGTTTAAACAAAACTTTAAACAAATAACTTTAAGAATTACTATACTTTCAATCTACTTCTTTATTTTACTTTCATTTTTATTTTTAATATTTTTTAATATCTCTGGCTATGACTCGTCGATATATAGTGCATCTGAAATAGCTAATTCTCTTACGTTACTAGGTATCATAACCACACTTCTCGGTATGCTTCCGGGTTTATACGAAAAGCTGAATTAGTAAGAATATAAACAAGGTAATGATAGCTCATCACATAAGTTAAAGGTGATGGGCTATTTATTTTGTAATTAAAGAGAGAGGAGGGATTTATCGTTTCTGCAAAAGCACCATATATGAGGTTTAGTGTTAAAGTACGACGTAATTCATATAGAAGGTATAGAAAATATCAATCTATATTTTGCGTATTTTTATCCACTCGTCCTCACGGCGTCATTAGCTCATCTTGGAGTTCTTTTCCTAGATGAATTAGGGGAATTCTCCAAAAAAACATTAGATATGCTCAGGCAACCCTTAGAAAGTAAAACGGTGACGATAAGTCGAGTTCATTCAACTGTAACGTACCCTGCAAACTTTATTTTTATCGCTGCAATGAATCCATGTCCATGTGGATACTTCGGCTCAAATGATCACTATTGTACCTGTTCAGAAAAGCAGATAAAAGCCTACAAAAATCGGGTGTCTGGTCCTATCTTAGATCGCTTTGATATTCTTCTAACCTTACAAGCAGTGAACCTTAAAGGACATGATTTTAAAGGAATTGATTCTTCTGAAACATAAAAAAACGCGTAGTCTCAGCAAGAAAAAACCAGTACAACCGATATGGGAAGGAAATTTGTAATGGTACGGTCCCCTTTGAACAATTGATTCAAAGCAGCCCCCTGACACCAAAGTAACAATACGTTTTACAACAAGTTTCTACTAAGAAGGGTCTAAGTAATCGAGTTCAAATTAAAATCATTCGTTTAGCGAGAACAATTGCGGACATAAAGGGAGAAGTCTTGATATCCGATGAAGATCTAAAGGAAGCGATGCTTTTGAGAAAATTAGCACCACCGTACTCATTTTTCCTTGACAGGAGAAGCGACGAAACCATTATATCGATAATCAATTTTAAGTGTCATTAATTAAAGAAAGGTGGTCGATCGTTTGCCTCGTAGCGCTAGATTGAAAAGCAGTACAGGGATCTATCATATTATTAATAGAGGAGCAAATAGGCAGGAAATCTTTCACGACGATGATGACAAAATTAAATTTCTTGATACCTTGAAAAGATACAAAATAAGGACAGCTATGAAAGTATATGCCTGGTGCTTGATGGGAAATCATGTTCATTTGCTTGTAAAAGAAAGCAATGAGGAGATATCTCTGGTTATGAAAAAAATCGGTGTAAGCTATGCTAGCTATTACAACTGGAAATACCATACGACTGGTCACCTTGTTCAAGATCGTTTTAAAAGTGAAAATGTAGAGACACATGAATATTTGATCACGGTCACAAGATACATCCATCAAAATCCAGTAAAAGCAGGTATCGTTACAAGTCCCGAGAAATGGAAGTGGAGTAGCTGCCTTGGTTATTATGGAGAGAGCGTATATCCTACTGATTTACTCGAATGTAACTATATTCTACATATGTTTTCACCTAATTGGTCAATTGCACAATCGAGGTTTAAAGAGTTTAATGAGCTACAAAATACAGATAAATGTCTAGAGGACTACGACGACATAAGGAGAAGACTAACAGATGATGAAGCAAGAATCGAAATTAAAAAATGCCTTGGGAGCTATGAAATACCACAAGTAAAGAGCTTGCCTAGTGAACAAAGAAATCAAATTTTAAGAAAGGTAAAGAAAATTGAAGGACTCTCCCTGAGACAAGCAGCAAGGATTTTGGGTGTTTCTCCTAATCTTTTGTTTAAGGTGTAGGAGGTTACAAGCAGCACGGGAACCGTCCCCATTCATCACATATTCAATTTTTCCTATATTTGCACAGCATTTCTCCTTTTGTATTTTTTCCAACACAAGTTCAATAAGCATTACATATAAATTAGCTGGAAGGGACAATGGTGGTCTCTTCAATATCATATTAAAGTTTTTTTCGTAATTAACAACAATAATTAATTTATCGGTTTCTAAAAACTTTTTAAAAAACCATGCGACTGTAAAGATGGGTGAAGCACGGAGAAGGTTCTAGTGTATACTCCAGCGAATAGTTTGTTCTATGATTTAAGCGGTTTCCACAATTGCTCCTCTACTTAACTCTAAATGATTAAGGCAGTTCCTAAAATAAGGTTTCTTTGGGGCTGGTTCAATATTGCTATCGAAAGGTTTCATACCAAGCGAATAGCATACTCCTTCGAGATCATAATCTTTTACTGGGTATAGAGTCTCAACAATAGCTTCTATTAACTCTCGTTTTTTCATGAGTAGTCACCTCACATGTTTTATCCCTATTTCTATTAAATGACTAAATATTGGCTAATAGAACTAAACCATTAAAAAAGATTAAATCGGATCTACAATGTTAATACTTCTGTTACCAATCAGTGTCAAAAAGGGTAGGAAGTTCATATAAAAGCACCAAAGAGATTAGAAGTTTGATAAAATATAAAATAGAATAAAGGCTCTACACTAAAATCTGTTCTTGAAGGTCGACATTACTTTACAAGAAATACCAAATGTTGCAAACAAAGAATTTTACTAGAATGTAATTCAGAACTAATCGGGTAACATTGGGGTCAAGACCATGTTTTGGTGTAGACCCAGAATAAATATACAATATTTGGTGCTTTTGAGGTGGTGTTGTTTTGGAACCGAGAGAATTTAGACCTTATAGTAAAAGGGTTAATCCTAATAATATTGACGTAAGGGAAAGGAAAGATATAAAGACTGGAATAAGGTTATCAATACCATATATGCTACTGTTGAAAAGCGGAGAAACATATAAAATTCGTTTGCCGAAAAATAAAGAAAAAGAGCATGAACTTCGGGTGATTAATAGAGTTCATTATGATGGTCAAAATTTAGTGAATTGGTTTGGACTATTTATTTCTATTTTGTTAGAAGAGGCTTTGGAGCTGGCCAATGATGATATTGAGCAAGTATTTGCTCAGGCTTTAACCGCTTACTATCAAATAATGGACGAAGATGGGGTTCCTGACAGTTTAAACTTAAATGCGATAAAACAAATAGAGAACCATCAAAGCTTGAAATTAGACAGTGTACAAATAAAAAAGGAAGAATTATTTAATTTAAGTCTGCTGCAAGCTTTTGGAAATGAGATGCAGACATTACATCTTTATAGATTAGTGAGTTATTAGCTGAGAACGTAGCAAATTTATGATACTTAAATTTTGTAAGTTAAAAACGGAAAGTCTTGCCGTTGTTGTAATACTATCTAATATTTTAGGAGGAATTTTCATGGATTTTAGTAATTTAACAGATGTATCAACATTCGAGGGAGCTGTTTTTGCTGGAGTATTAGCCGGTTTAATCTCTGGATTTATTTTGGGGTTTTTTACAGGAAAAAAAACCAGCAAAAAATCTAATATAAAAAACAAAGGTGATCAAAATACATTTAACGTAAATAAAGATTGAAGGTCGGTGATATAGATGTTCAGGAGAATTAAAAAGTCTATAGCTAAAGCTATAGTTAAAAATAAAGGAAACAATAATACTTTTTACGTTAATTCAGTAGTGAATACCCAAGATTCATTTAATGAAATTCAAAAATTAATTCGCGAAGGTAAAACTAGTGAAGCAGCTGATTTATTCTCTGGATTAGTAAAGGGAGCAGCAGCTCAACACCCAGCTTTTCCTCACTGGAGATATGGTATAGATTTTAATCCTGAGAATGGATCGGTAACACTTAGTCATGTACCTAGCTCAAAGGAAGCTTTAAAATCCCATCCTCTGAAGGGCAGTGTAGATGTTAATTTGCCAGATGAAATTAAAGCAAACTTTAAAAATTGGGGAGAATTAATAAGGTATTCATATAACACCCAGACTACTTTAGAATTTGATGCAACCTCATTTGAAACGTGGATTGGCAAGAAGTTAATTGACAAGCAAAAGGGAGAAATTAAATTAAAGTTAATTCCTCATAGTTTTCCGCCTCCATCTCCAATGCGTTTATACACAACAAATGGCTCTGTATCATTTGACTATCTTGAAATCGGGGTCAGCAAAATAGAAAATAATATCATTTATATGGACAATGCTCAACAAGAAAACAATATAGTTGCGGTTCAATTAATGATTAATTTACAAAAAGGAGCATTCCTGTTAGAAGGATTTTCGGGGACTTGAACAAAAAAGAGCCCTCTTGGTATGATACGGGGTGTCAAAATCTGCAGAAATTGACCCCTAATTTGTTAACCAAGGAGGACTCCATAATGGATTTTAAACAAAACCATAAAATAAATCAAGTCACTGAAAAAACACTCGTTGTCGGAATCGACATTGCGAAGCGAAAACATTTCGCCTGCTTTGTAGATGATCGTGGGAGAGTGCTCCAAAAATCATTTTCTGTATTACAGTCTAATGATGGTTTCCAGCATTTTTATCATCGTATTCTAACTGCGATGAAAGAACACGAAAAAACAGAAGTCATCGTAGGGATTGAACCTACTGGCCATTACTGGCTTAATTTAGCCTATTTCCTTGATGAACGAGGCATTCCCCTCGCAATGGCTAATCCTTTGCACGTCAAGCGTTCAAAAGAGTTGGACGACAATTTACCAACCAAACATGACCGCAAGGATGCACTGGTGATCGCTCGTCTCATAAAAGATGGACGCTTTAGTTATCCACGTATTTTGAAAGACATTGAGGCGGAACTTCGTGTTGGGTCAACATTTAGAGGTAAGTTGACAGAGGAATTTGGTGCTGTCAAAAATATGATGATTCGCTGGTTAGATCGATATTTTCCAGAATTCACTCAGGTGTTTCCGTCATTCGGGAAAATGGCTCTGGCAGTACTTGAATGTACTCCATTTCCAAGTGATCTATTTCAAAAGCAGCCAGATGAAGTCTTATCGCTTTACCGACAGGTTGAGGGGCTAAAATCTCCCCAACGACCAAAAGCAATACAACTTATTGAAGTCAGTTCTAACTCCATCGGAGTAACAGAAGGACGTGAGATGGCCCGTATTGAAATTGCCACGCTCGTTCGCCGTTACAACCAGTTGGAACAAGAAATTGAAAGCATTACACAGCAATTAGTTACGCTTGTACAAACGTCTGTAGAGTACGAATGGCTCTCAACGGTTCAAGGACTCGGCGATACCACAATCGTTGATTTGTTGGCCGAAATCGGTAGCTTTTCACACTATGAAGATCCACGCCAAATCATTAAACTTGCGGGATTAACTTTACGTGAAAACTCTTCCGGCCAGCACAAAGGGCAAAAACATATCTCCAAACGGGGAAGAAGAAAGCTTCGTGCCCTCCTTTTCCGAGTGATGATGCCAATGGTTCGCCATAATGAAGCCTTTCGAAAGCTGCATGAATATTACACTAACCGTAAGGTTAACCCGTTACGGAAGAAGCAATCTATTGTGGTTCTATGCGGAAAACTAATAAAAGTCTTACATGGAATAAGTACAAAGCACAAAGCTTTTGACGCACAGCGAATGATGAAGGATATTCCTAGTCTCGCAGAGGCTATGTAAAGTTCTACATCCCCTAATAGACCTAGACAACAGGATGACACGGAGAAGCTGGCACTATTTTTCCCATCCGACCTCGAGTCCCTAAAGGAGCTTCGCTAGCCTCTGCCTTATGACTAGACCGAACGAAGGAATGTAGGCACATAGATGCCCAGAGACATGGGAGGGTACGTCATCATAAGCTACGCAGAGATCCATTGTGCATCGCATAATTCCAGAGCACTACTTACCATCATTATCCAGTAGTGACCGCGTAGCGTACCCATACATTGGAATAGTTTCACAAAATATGAAAAATTTATTAGGATGCGTGTCGAAAAATATTTTTTTGACACTCCGCCAACGGGTCAAACCGTTGATAAATCAACATTTATAGAGGGAGGAATTGATTTAAATATCACTCTTAATAAGGAGCAGCACAATAAAATTAAACCTGAACTTATATTTATGAAATTTCTTTATGAAGCAAAAAAGACTCCTTTCTCCTTAAAGGTACTGAAAACAGATAGTGATTTATTTGTTGCTAAAAATTGGAATGTAGATATAGGGGATGAGGAAGAATTCAAAAAAACTATAGAATTTTTGGAAAGATTAAATAAGGTAGAAGAATTTTTTGATGTTAAATTTACATTACCAGAAAATATTACAATAAAAGATGAAGAAGCTCTATATATTCTTGAGAGCGTCATTAATAATAAAGATATTAAAGGTACATTTAAAAGCACATCAATTATGCTTGATAAAGTTAATGAAGTTAATGAATTTATTGAAGTAATGGAAAATAACCCGAAAGGAAGTAAAATGTCTGTTGAGATGGTGGAGCCATTTATCACTCTTTTTGGTGCTACAATTAAATTTGAGAAATCTGTTGCTACCTACGATACTGTTAAGATTAGGGATTTTGAAAGGTTAAAAAGTAAGGCTAGGTTTATGAATGATGGTGAAACAGTCAAGATAGATTTTGAATCGGGTAAAAGAAATAACATAACTGAGAGGTTTGTATTCAACAAATAAAAATTATTGTATGTATTGATTTATTTTTAAAGAGAACTTATTCATCCATATTTATTGCGCCTTTGCTCACCACTTGATAGATGGTGGGCTTTTTTGTTTGCCTTCAATTTTGAATACATCTATTACGCATATTCGCATATTGTGAGAGAAGCACGGGGACGGTTCTCGCGCTTCCTCCAATAAAACTTTATAAGAATCGATTTCAAATTCTAATTCGGATTGTTGTGTAAATATAAAAGTGTTTATGATATGACTGGACAAAGGGATTAGCTCCTATTTTTTATACTATGATGTAGGTGAAACAAGAAAGTAAACAAACCCTATTGCCCCTTTTTGGATTGGAATGGTTTTCTTAATTTCTTTTTTCGTAAAGGGAAGGACAAGACTGTCCCTTTCTGCCCCCCTTGCATTATTGAAGGATTATTACATATTGTGTTGAATATCTCTATTAAATCTAATCTAGTAATAACAAGTTGAAGATATGTGGAGGCTATAAAATGGTTGAGTTGAAAACATTAGCAAAAGGGATGCCTTTTGAATATACAGGCTCTATTGAGAGTGGATTATCTATTAAAGTAGGCAGTTCCAGGTACCCTATAAAGGTCTCACCTGATATTTTAAAAGAATTAGTTACACATTTTAGTGGTAAAACCACGGTAATTAATGCAACTAGGACAGTCGATGATTTAATGGAGGGAAGTCTAGGTCACTGGCTGAATATATATGTAAGTGGTCCAGTCATTACATCTTATGCTGCAGCCATTCTTGTTCATGAAGGATACGCAGATTTTATTGATCATAAACTAGTATTTAAAAATATGGTTATATGAGATGGATATAGTTAGTGGAAACACCCGGAAGCACAGGCACGCTTCCTCACAAAAACTTGAATAAAATTGGCCCTAAAATTTTATTTTTGATTGTTGTGAAAATGGAAGAGTGGTATATGATGGATTTGTAAAAGGGCCTTATATTATTTACCTCACAAGATAAGGCTTACTCATCTAAAACTGCTGCTTTATACTCTTCTTCGAATACTAAAACTACTTAACTAGAAATTTTCTGATCTGTTATCTCAACCAATCTTTCAATTAAATTAGCAAACATAGAATTGGAAAATAATGTGTCATTACTTTTAGTAATCTACATATCTGAATTCTAGTCCTATGATTAATGTAATGAAAATAAAATTCATAAGCCTCAATAGAATAACTATAAATCATTGTGGAATTAAGCAAGTTATCCTACATACTGGAGGGAATTGTCGTGTCTTCAAAAGTAACTAGTATTGGTTTGAAAGGGCTTGAGGGGTATCGTATTCAAGTCGAAGTGCAGGTAAAGGAAGGACTCGAAACGATGATCATAGTAGGATTACCAGATGCATCGGTAAAGGAATCGAAGGAACGTGTTGCTGCAGCTCTTCATAGTTTAGGTTTTTCGTTAGTTGATATGAAGGTAACGATTAATCTTTCACCAGCTGAGCAGAAGAAAAATGGTCCGTTATTTGATCTTGCGATATAAGAAAAGTGAAGAAAATTGAAGGACTATCCCTGAGACAAGCAGCAAGGATTTTGGGTGTTTCTCCTA
The DNA here is from genome assembly GCF_021117275.1 of Metabacillus sp. B2-18. NCBI lineage: Bacteria > Bacillati > Bacillota > Bacilli > Caryophanales > Bacillaceae > Metabacillus > Metabacillus sp. B2-18. Next base: position 4,729,464 of record NZ_CP088245.1, on the reverse strand, counting down.
ATCTTTTGTTTAAGGTGTAGGAGGTTGGAAAGAAGCACTGGAACCGTCCCTGTGCTTCAAGCTCCGACTCATTGTTGCTTCTGGAATGGCAAGTGAAGATAATGAATTCTATACACTGGATGATATGTCATCATATGTTGTGAAAGCTTTTAATAGTATAACTCCTGAATTATTCTATAGCCAAGAAAAAAGACAATTTTATCTTGCCATAAAATCAGGTAATTATGTGATTTGTTTTCACTACCCGGTAGATTCTTTTTGGACTGAAGAGAACGTGCAACTCTTTAAAGACGATATAATGCGTGATATAATGGAGGCAGAACCAGCACTTTTCCGTGATTTTGCAATACAATTACTAGGAGGGATTAAACAATGAGCACAAAGGTATTACGTTATGAAGATGACAAAATTATTCATGTTGCCTCCGGTTCTGAAAATGCTGATAAGAAGTACATTGAAGCAAAAGCAAAACGCTTTGATGAAACCAATCGTCGCTTAAGAGAAGCTTTTGGGAAGAATGAATTACGTAAAAAGTAAAACCTGAATGTCTATGATGTTTAAGAATTGGTCCCATACAAAAATATATAATCAATAACCTCTTTTTTAGTCGTATACAAAGGCTATAGAAAAGAGGTTTTTCTTTGAGTTTAAAGTATGATCCTATTTTTAGTGATATTGCATCACATAAATATTTATCTGATGATTGATTCAAACTTATAATTTTTAATTCCGCCCCAAAACACCCAATATCCTCATATATGGAATTTAACACAGAATCGTAGGAACCGTCCCCGTGCTTATCTCATTAATCATCCTTGTAATAATCATCAACAATTCCCTTTAACCACTTTACCATTACACCTTTAAAATTAATCGCTTGGTTTAAAACCTTCTCTTGCTGGTGTGGTGATAAATGTTCAAATCGATATCGATCTTCTTTGAGGTATCGGTTTATTAGTTTCATGCTTTCATAGGTAAGACGCTGTGGGTCCTCTTGAGGTAATCCAGCTCGTTTTAATAGGAATTTTTCTGTTTCTTTTTTTAGCTTTAGTCCAATAATCCAATTGGCCGTTTTAATCGCAGTATGGTCAGTTATCAATTGTGTAACTACATTTTCATGAAATTCATATTCATTTCTAATCTTACTGGCTGTAAACCCTGTTTTCTTTATAATTTCAGCTAATTTTATATTTGCCTTACTTAAACGATTTAATAAAATTTGTTTATTTTCCTTTCCAGTATCCCCTCTATTAAAGAGTCTTCTCAACAACTTCAAATTACGGCTACCAATAGTAGCACTCTCCTCTTCAATAATACAGGGAGCTTCTTTTCGATTTGTGTAATTAACCAAAAAATAATACCGGTCTAACCCCCCTACAAGGTGATAAAAATCAAAATTCTGATCTTTCTCGACAGCAAGAAGTAAGTCATATTCATCTAAGTCTTTATCGTTTTTTTTCATCCGATCTATAAATGCTTTAGATACATGCAGGTTTTCAATTGGCTTGATTTTAGAAAGGGATATGTTATGAATTTTTGTTGTCATATTTGTTCCCCCTTAGAACATCCTATGACGTGTGTAATTTGTCCTATTATTCGAAGAAGTTATTATGTAAAAATATATTGGTACTATTGCAGAAGCGCAGTGACTGTCCTCGTACTTCCACTAATAATATACAGTTACCATTCTTGGACAGGTCGAAGAGTATTTGACAGCCTTCTTCAAATGAGACTTAATTGTATTAGCTACTTGTACATTTTATCTATTTAATATACCTTGGAAGGAACAAAACATATAAAGGAAACAGGAAACTCTGACGAGAATGTCCATCTGTTTCCAAGGAGCGGTAAATCATGCTAATTCAAGGTACCAAGAAACTTTTAACCGAACTAAAGGTAAAACCAACATTATCTGTAGAAGAAAATACCCTTTTCTCCTGGCATGCTAATTTAATTACGGTAAACAGAAGAAAAACACTAGTACTAATGAATGATAGTAACCGATATACGATTGTGCTTCATGGTCTAAAGGCAACTGATTTTAAGAAGATTAATGAATTGATTTTAGGAGCTGTAAAGGAAACATTTCAGGCAGAGGGTGTTCATGATTCTGTTATTGAGCAGTATCTAATTCAGGCGAAGGATATCTCCTATAGCACCACGAAAAATCGGTCATTTATAGCTAGGTTAAATAAAGCTTGTGAACATGTTTATTTTTATGAAGGAGATTTTAATCTGCAGTTGCTTAACCAGCCTTTTGTAAACAAACAAACGAGTCGTTTAATAGTTGGTGAGGGAAACAATAAGTATACAAGACCAAATGAAGATTTATATAGCGATTTGGGGAATCTTGTAGAGGGACCTATTTTTCAAACAGAAGCATTTATTTTCCACGTAAAATTACAACTTGAAAATCATCAAGTTTGGCGTAGAATTAGTGTCCCAAAACATATCACGTTTCCGGAATTGCATCATACGCTACAAATTGCATTTGGCTGGCAGGATTACCATCTTCATGAGTTTACTATTTTTGAGGGAAAGCCATTTTCTCTTGATCAAAAGCAGGGAATAGACAAGGCTACTCCAATTGTAAAACTAGTCTGTCATGAAGAGACTCTTCATTATAGTAGTGACATCCCTACAAAAATGGAATCAGGGGAAAAGCCTGCAGATTATCTTCCTGCTGAGATGATATACACCTATGATTTCGGAGATAACTGGGAGCATCGAATTGTGTTAGAGAAGGTGATCGACGACTATGAAGTTAACCATCCCATTTGCCTTGCTGGGGAGGGAAATGCACCACCGGAGGATGTTGGTGGAGAATTAGGATATGATGAGTATCTTGACATTATGGCGAATCCAGCTCACCCGGAACATGAGCATATGAAACGTTGGAGTAGAAGTCAGCTTTATGAGGATTTTGATATTGATAGGGTTAATTGGAGGTTGGGTAAGCGTAGCGATAAGGTGTAAATAAATATAATGAATATAGACTAAGAATTGTATTTATATTAAACCATTCTGACGGGAGAAGTGTTGGTGCACTTCTCCTTTTGTTATTTACAAAGCAAATACATATGAATTAAAACAATTAAAACAGTATAGTTGAGTGTGAGTAAAAAGAACAACCACTTACTGTGATCATAGCAAGCAACAACGCAGACTTGTCTCTCAAATAGAATATCGTAGAAAACCAGTTCTAAATGAAAGGGATCTAGTACTTTTAAACAAGTAAAAACGATGTACTATAAACCGATCCAAAACAGCTTAATTGAGTCACTCATTCTTTTTATTAGATGAAAAAGCATATATTTATGATTGTGTCAAGGTTATAGATATGAACCAGGAATCTACTCAACCTGGAATGAGACCTGTTTACAAATAAACACAAAATAATGTAAAGTTTTACAAATATTTTACAAATTAAAATTAATGTATATCTTATAATAGAAATAGGACAAGGAGTGATAAAACAATGAATGAGGAGTTAAGAACAAAGCTGAAGGGAATCTATTTTGAACAGTTTGGTCATGAACTGTTGGTAACGGAAATGCCTTTTAAGTATTTGCAAAGTATTTTTGAAGTGGATTCACATGTGCAGCGTGAATTGGATCATAGACGACGAAATGCAATTAAGGAATATATCTTAAATACAGTACATGAAGAGACCTTCTACTTTTCGCCCTTTGTTTACTCGGCAAGGAGATGCTTAGTGAGAGAAGGAGATGGCTGGGAGATCAAGCCAGGGTCGAAATTGATGATCCTAGAAGGACAACACAGAAGCTCAGCACTAACTTCTGCACTTAGACATTTATATGTTAAAAAAGAAGCACTTGAAGAAATGCCTCAAGGAAAACAAGAAGAAATTTCCTCTATTGATCGAGCGATACAAAAGCTCGAAAACTTCACTGTTACCATGCAAATTTATTTGAATTTAACCACCCAGGACGAGAGACAGCTTTTCACCGACATTAACACCGAGCGAAAAAATGCACATAGCGGCTTGATTATGAAATATGATCAACGAGAACAATATGTCATCTTGGTAAGAAACATAGCAAATAAACTACACCATTTACTCGATATTGAAACAGAGCTTTCCCGTTTATCGGCACAAAACAGTAGCATTACTTCACTAGTAATTATGAGACGCTGCTTACTTGCCTTATTTGAAGGAATTCTTACTCATAAGGAGGGACAGCCTAAGCTTTCATATTGTAATGAGGAGGAAATGGAGCCGATCGCATATAAGTTCTTTAAAGTATGGGCTGAGCTGTTTCCGAAGCAAGGAGGTAATCGATTCCGATATGCGTGTGGGCTATCTGGTGTACAAATTGCACTAGCATTTGTGATTTATCAATTAGTTTCATCACATGGCTATACCTATTTTCAGGCAATAGATGAGCTGAAAAAACTAAAAAATGTTACCACATGGAAGCATGATGATTCTTTATTTGCCCCTTTTTATGATCAGCGTAAAAAGAGGTTAAATAACCATTCAACACAACAAACCATTATCAAACTGACGAATACATTTTTGGCGAGCTTAGCTGAGAAGGGAGAGAAAAAACTTGAATGCTAAACAAACGATTGAATATATGACTCTTCCTTATTTAGCTAAGCAATTTGAAGAAGATCATATCATTTTAAGGACTTCGATGAAGGAGCATGTTCAGGCTCTACGCAAATATATGATAAATGGGATGGATAAGAAACGAGTGTTTTTGCCGATGATTGTCGCAAATAAAACAAGCGAAGGAAAACTGCAGATCATTGACGGATCAACAAGAGTGCGAGCGATCTATTCGCTTTATCAATCTCTTCAAAACAAAGAAGATGATGAAAAACATACAAAGGCAAAAGTTTATTTTGAAAATTCATCGCTTGGCATTCAAGTATTCCATGATCTAACAGAAGAGCAATGCAATCAGTTATATATTGATTTTAATACAAGAGGAAAGAAAGTTGCCCTTTCTAAACTAATAGAGTATGACTCAAGACATTTAGATAATATCATTACAAATAGAATACTAGAGACAAATAGCCAAATGAAAGAAGCGGGAATTGAAACGGAGAAACGCGCAGTGATTAGACCAACAAATAAAAACTTCCTATCACTTTCACAATTAAGGCAGCTTGTAAATATCTTTACAACTGGAAAGCATATACTATCAAATCAAGAAAACACTCAGAAATATCTATTAAAAGAACAAGACTATGTCGAGTTGGTCAATAGCTGGATCAACGAAATCTTTTTATGGGAAAAGCCTAAAGAGATTGGAAACTACCAACATACTATGCTAGCAAGCTTTCCAGTTATGATCAGCATTGCTTATTTTGTAAACGAAGATATGATTCACAAACCACTTGAAACACGATTATCTTTTATGAAAGCAAGAATGAAGACTTTAGCAGAAATTGACTGGTCCTCACATCATGCAGATTGGCGACAATTTAAGGGATCCTATCGACATGCAGCTAATTTATATTTCTTAAGTAATGAGCCAGCAACCATTAAGCAGCTTTTGCAATGGTATAGTCGAATTGAGATTAAGGAGGTGATGTGATGGGATGGGATAAAAGGACATAGAAAAACCCTTAAGTACTAGATTCTTTGGACGAGAAAAGTACTTAAGGGCGGAAAGAAGTTGGATAGAATCCAACTATATTGGTATTATATCCAACTCCTTTTGAAAAGAAAAGATGTAACCTATTAAAAGGAGATGACAGGTCATGGAAAAGATTCAAAACAATTTGTTAGAGTTAACACAAGATACATATATTATTTATGAAAATACAATGGCAATTCTACCGATTTATACAGAAACGGCTGATCTTCATAGTCTTGTTATTGAAAGGTATCGAGTAGTTAGGGTTCCAAGAAGTCCTAAGAAGATTATTGAAGAAAGCTGTGATTATTATGGTTGCAGCATGTCCGGAAGAAAACAATCAGCTTTAACCATCTTAAAAGGCAAAAAAATGATTCCAATTCTAATTAGCCGAATGGACAGTTTATGTATGGTGCCATTATGCTCACCGGAATCTCCTAATTGCATATGGGTTGCTAATCAGCATGTATTGAAAATATCGGTAGTACAAAACAAAACCATAATTCACCTGAATAATCATAAAAAGATAAAGGTTGAACTATCAAGAATGGCCTTAGAGGCAAAACTAGGAACTGCCGCACTACTTGTGAATACATATGAGCTTCGTAAGAAAGAGATGGCTGATTTGACTAAAAAAGATATGGTGGCAGAGGAAGGGAAGGTTTATGGGTGATACACCAACCGAAAGTAGAGTGGAGGGAATGATATGAAATTGAATAAGGATGAACTTGAAAATTTAAAGTAAGTAATTAATGAAATCCTTAATCCTGTATTTGAAAGGAATAAAGAAGAAATTAAAACAATTCTATGTGAAAACGAAGATTTCAGAAAGAGAGTAGAAGATAAAGTGTCTAAAATATTGAAAAATAGAGTATGAAGCAATGATTTATTAGATGCCACAATCAAACCTCGACTTTGGAAGGGAACGACAAGTTAAAAGTGATGAGAGGAACAAGGGAACATAGTATTTTATATGTTCCTTTCCCGTATCCTTTTTCTATTAATAGGCTCTTTGATTAAATCTTGTTGGATATGTATATGAACACTATCTAGTAAACATTCCATCTATCATAATATTGACCAGATTCAATAAATGTAATTCTTTGAATATTTGTAAGTATTGCAGCAAGCTCTTTATCTTTATTATGATTTGCTAGATGTACTGTAATAGAAAACCTAAAGTTCTGATTGTCATGTAACTGATATATATATAATCCATCGCTATCAATTCATAGATATGATAGCCTCCGTATTTCTATACCTATTTTAGATGAAGTTGCAAGTTGCTGGGAATTTTTTGTTAGGTAAACTATGTTATCTGCTATTATAGTAGTGGAAGGTGAGAGATAATGAAATATGTTTACATAGTATTGAGCTTAGCTTTTATTTTGATTTTTGATTTATGGGTAGAAAATTCAGATCAAGCTAAATTATTCTATGAAAATTGGTTAAAGCCATTTATAGATGAACGTAAAATATCAATTGTCTGGTTGTTGTTACTTGGAGTAGTTTTTATCATATTATTTAGGGTTTGGTTGAATAGAAAAGATGAGGAGATTGATAACTTAAGAACAAGATTAGAATCGGAAATGGAAATTTTGGTCCATGCTAATACAGAATTAAGCAGTTATCGTCTACAAGATAACCTTTCAAAGTTGTTAGATCAATTTGTAAAAAAATACCCATATGTTATTGCTGTCCAGCTATATCACTTATCTGAACAAAACTTGAATCGCAATACTATTTTTAAAGTGAATTTTATTGAAGGAACAGTAGTAGAAAATGTTAATATAAATGCAATCCACCAGTTATACTATAAGTCGAAAAGTAAGTACATAAGAGAATTTAGAAATGCAAAAAGGATGTTAGTAAAAGAAGATAATCCTAATTTACTTTTGGATTTCGTATTAGATACATATAGTTTGTTAAGTGATAAACCTAAATCCTCCATGGATGAGGAAGATGCATTTTTATGTTCGTTAATGGTTCTAGGACTTGAAATGCTAGAGAAGGATTACCAAATAGGAGTTGAATCATTAGGAAATGGAGAGGAAAAATTTGATTCTCTGTTAAATGATTATCGGACTGGACTTTTAAGAGGTGCGTTAATGAACGATGTTTTTTATACATTTACACATACAAGGGAAAATGAAAAATTAAATAGACAATATTTGACTAGGTTAGTTAAAGTCCGAAACGAAGATACCTTATTTTTAATAGCCTTGGATGCGAGTGTCCTAGATGATGAAGGGTATGATGATATAATGGTTGATATAGGGGATGGCTTTGAATGTCTTTTAATTGATCTAGAAAATGTATATAATAGAACTATAGAGAGGGTAGGTGGTTAGAATGGGAACTAAGAAACATAAACAAAGTGAACAAACTGAAATAATGAGTCGTTTACAGAGTGCCGGTATAAAAGTGTTGCCAGGAAAAAAATCGCCTAGGGACGGAAAGTATTCTGGAATTGTTGGAAGTGAAAGAAAAAAGCGAGTGTTAAACGTATAAAGAGGCCAAAAATTCGGTCTTTTTTTATTTAGAATAACATAATTATACATTGGGAATACAATTTAAAGAGGTGTTCTAACAATGTATAATAATGAAAAGCAAGATGAAACATTTCGGCAAGAACAACAAAAAATCATAAAACGATTAGAAGATGCTGGAATTAGAGTATCTATTGGAAAGAGAGTTCCTAAAAATGGGAATTATTCAGGTGTCGTTGGAGATAAAAGAAAAGTTCTAAATGTAAATTTACCTAGTATTTACGAATATTATAAACCAAATGAACATGGATAAATAAATTTTAAATTTAAAACTAATGAGCACTTATCATCTTTAAAAGGTGGTGTGCTTATTTTTTTGTCCTTTTTGAGATTAATCTCCACCACATAGTAATAAAAGATGTATTTTGATGATGGAAAGATAAAATTCGTAAAATCCATACTAGATACAGTGTTTTAAATTAGAAGGGAATCTTTCATGAAGAGTCCTTACATTATGTTAGTGACATCCCTCCAGAAATGGAAACAGGAGAAAAGCCTGTAGATTATCTTCCTGCTGATATGATCTACGCCTATGATTTCGTAGATAACTGGGAGCATCGAATTGTGTTAGAGAAGGTGATCGACTAGAAAATAAGTAAACCACCCAGCGTGAATGAACTGCAAATGAGGTTCTCAAAAATAACCTATTATTTTGACAACCGTTACCCTGGCGGTAGAAGTTGAAAGGAGAAGTGTAAGTGCACTTCTCCTTTTATTATATGTCTATTATAAAAAAGATCATTCCATTAGAGAAGAGGGAAGCTTCAGGGATAATTTCTGTGCTCCCTCCAATAAAGATGATTAACTTTCAGCAAATTGTCAGAGATCATAGTATTAACAATCTTGTGAATCGAATTCAGAAATTTTTCGTTCAATATGGACGCCTATGACCTTTGAGTACGGATCTAATGTGTTCTTCTCCTTGTTATCTTTTCTTTGCATTTACTCTTCTTTCAGTCATACCTGTGTTTGATTTGGCATAGTAATGATTGTGTAAGGATGAAGTAATTGCTCGGAAGGTGAGATTAAATGAAGGACTATAACAATTCAAATGGATACTTAACGATCCCGCAGGCAGCCAGATGGGTTGAAGCAATGTTTATCGAAAATGGGATAACACCAAGAAACATCTATAAAAAAATTCACCATGCCATCAATCAACAAAAGTTAGAAGTAAAACCACTCAATAAACGGATGAATCAGGTAAGCAAGGACAGTCTCGAAGCCTGGTCTTTAAAACAAATCGAGCAGGAACAAGGCACTGATTTTTTCACTACATCAATCAAGCCTGCAGAAACAACTAACATGATAAGAGAAAAGGATGTTTCAGAGGAAATTGAACAGTTGAAAGAAATAGAGTTTCTGTTGAGTAATCTTGATCTTAATCATCTAAAACCTGAGGCTGCCTATCAAGCAATTAAGGTAATCAAAAGAATTGTGCATGACAGCTAAATCAACACAAAACACCAAGAGGAGGAAAACAAAATGTCAAAAGCATTTGTTGTAATGGGAGACCCAAACACCAAAAAGTCTTCTACAATACGAGCGCTAACAGGAGTACAGGTAAAGGGGCTTTGGCAAGTAGCGATGGGAGGAGGAATTTCTAAAACAGAAACAGTCCAAGTGTACATTTCCTCTTTACAAGAAGCCGCCATAAATGAAGCGAAAAGAAGCAGCATTAGACCGAATCAAACAACATATTGGAATACAAACTTTATCAAGCAACCAGAAGTTATGTCTGCAAAAACTAATAACTATTCCCTTTTGATTCCAGTGTGGATACACGGCACAAATAATCGAAATTATCATTTGCCCGATGGTGTAGACTATATTCAAACACTTCATCAACACGGATGGTCAATTGAAGGTATCTCAATCTTAAATCAAACACAAAACAGTAAAATCTACAAACAAATTACCTCCCTACCCTACATCCACCCAACTAAAGTCATCACCATTGCAGACACATTCCAAACAAAACATACAGTGAGTAGTAAGCCAGCAAATCAAATAGCAGCTTCTATCCGATCTACTTGGAGTTGGTTATGAAAGGAGAAAATAGCATGCAAGGACACCACAAAACACTGACAGTTTCTGAAGCCAACCAAAACATTCAAGCAATCGTTACAAATGAAACCATTCAGGATATTGATCCTGATATAATCGTTGAGACAATTACAGATTTATCACATATCGTTGCGAGTCTATATGAAAGATCAGAAACTCAACTCACTTTAGAATCCAAGAAAGAAATCAGTCGAATAATGAATGAAATTTATCTTAGTTATTGTAAATAAGCCTGGAAAATTGCCCGTTGCTTTTATGTATCTTACCTGTTTGAGAGGGTGATTTATATAGGTGAAGAAAGTAGTAGTACACAGAGAGAATAATTAAATAATAAAACCCTTCCTTGTAGTAGGAGGGGTTTTTCAAATGCTAGAATATTTTACTTTACATCAATAAGAATATGTGAAGGAGGTATACTTCTTTTTTTATAATACCATTATATATACCTAAGGCTACTTAGGTTACAAATATAAGCCAAACCCCTTCCTCTTAGAGCTTATTTCCTATTTACAACCATCGTTCCACAGACTAAATCATGTAACCCTTTTTTCTTACCATGAAAACCAATCATAATAAAACCTATAAAGAATAAGACTCCTGAGATTAGGTAAGCGAAATATCTTCCGAGTGCATGAAGAAATGAAATTCTTTTTCCTTTTTCATCAACAACAATTGCTCCGATTGCTGCTTTGCCAATCGTTGCTTGCATAGGAGAAGAAGATAAGCCACTGTAATATAAAAGACTCACAGCAAGATGGACAGCGAAATTATCAGTAATAAAATACAATAATGATAGAATGATGCTATCAATAAAAAGGGCAAAAAATCTCCTCCAAAAGCCTACATATTCATATGATTTTGTACTTGAAGGTGAGTAATGGACATTATTAATTGAGACATAGTTTACCGCATTGACTTGTGTTGGTTTACCAACTTCATTCCGTTTTGAAACAACAACATCGTCTTTGTCATATTTGCTTTCTTCATATTGCTTTAACCAATTATCCAACCGTGGATTTTCAGACATTTATTTAACATCTTCCCTTCTAATGCCAAGGGGACAGCCCCCGACTCACTTATTTTAATGTTTTCAGCTTAACCACACCCAAGTTAATCCTTGGGATATTTATAGAAACCAGATTATATACTTTATTAATCAAAGAAATTTATTAACATCCTATTCTTATTTAGCAATAAGACGGCGAAAAATATAAGCTGATAAATCTGAGTTGTAAACTAATAGATATTAATAGTTAGTAGAAATAAATCTTGTTAGTATCCCCAATGTCTGTCCTTTAAAGAAATCTGGCACCGATTGTCCATGAGGATCAGCGTAATAATAAGCACCTATCTCTTCATTAAAAGAATAACCAAGCTTTTTTAATGACTCTTGTAATTCAATTGGAAGTTCCTCTAATCCAGTTTGTTTCTTAAAATAATCTGTAGGATAAATCTTCACGTCAACATCATCATTACTCGTATGCACCACAAACAAATCTTCACTCGACTGATTAATCCATTGTCCCTTCGACAATAACCCTATGCCCGAATTCTCTAATGTAGAAATACCATCTAAATTCGTGCCAAATATTAAATTAATGGCAACCCTTATCTCACTCGGAGCTAACTCATAATGATAAGATTCCAAATACAAGTCCATAATTTCTGATTTAGAGAGGTTGCTAATATAGGAATCTATATCATCCACATCCACTATATGTTTTATGCTATTTGTGATCTGATCAGGATAAACACTCTGTTTTGTGCCAGCTCCTAAGTCAGAAATCGCATCAAGGTCAATTTTATAAATTTGATAAACGATTTCTCTGACCCTAGAACCTGTTAAATCCTTTGGAAAGCTTCTCATATATGTATCCATAGCAGCTACTTTCGACATATTCTCGATCTGTCTGTTATTTCAGTAGGTGTTAATTTTCGGTGCTTTTCTTTTCTGAGTGTTAAACTTATCCCTTTGATTATTACTGCTGGATACTTCGTCATCTCAATATTAGTAAGTTGTGGTTTTTTAGAAATTGCTGCTTCACTGATAGTTGGTGTTACGAGAAGTGAGGATGTAACTAGTAATAAGGTAGAAGCTTTTAGTAGAGAACTTCTTAGCTTTGTTGATTTCATAAATAACCTCCTAATAAAGGATATTTTGATCAATCGTATAGAAATGTTTTCCAAAATTAATTTTATAGGAAGGATTAGTCAAAATCTATCATTTTTCGAGGTGCGAGATAAATATACTCAATTTTTTGCCAATTATTAGCACTAGGTGAAATAGCACAGCGAATACCTAGTAAAATTTTATCGAAAATTGTAAAATACTGTTATAGAAATAAATGATAGATAAGAAGAGGATACTTGATTATGAAGTGTAGCTGTTGCAAAAGTTTTGATAGTATGGCGAAATACATGTATGTAGATAAAAATAATAACTTCTTCACTGAAGGTCAGTTAACAGCTTTTAAGGTTCTTCACCCGGAAGATCAGAAGGCAAGCTTTAAAAGAATGGTCGTTTGTGGGATGTGCTATGAAACCGTTAGTAATCAATCAACCAAAATGCCACAAGTACGAAACACTTCCCCTAGACCTTCGTCTAAAAATAAAAAAGATCCTAGAAAGATAAAAAATCATTATATTTGTCCTTTTTGCCATACCGCAAATGAGCCCCTTCGCAATACCTGTAAAAAGTGTTCGCGCATTCTATTCAGCACAGAATATGAAACGAAGAGAGTTCCTACTAGTACACTAAGTAGAAAAAGAACTATCATGTTCCCAAAGGGCATCATCATTATGATTGGGATCGTCCTTATAGCTATCTATATTTTAAACAAGAACGACACGAACCTAACAAACCTACTACAAAGTGCAAAAGAAAAAGCTACCTTTGAAAGCACAACTTCAACATCAAAACAAATCAGTACATACGAATGGCCAGACGGATCTAAATATACAGGTGAATTTAAAAATGGACAGCCTCATGGTAAAGGAACCTTAGAATGGGTGAATGGAGATACTTATATAGGAGAATTTCTAAATGGTCAGTTAACAGGTCGCGGTAAGTTAGTGTTTGCGAATGGAGCTATCTATGAAGGGAACCTTTTGGATGGAAAGCCACATGGTGAAGGAACCATGAGATATGCAGATGGGTCTACTTATTCAGGTATGTGGGTGAATGGGGAGCTGGAATAGGGGATCAAAGGTTAAAAAAGCCAAGGGGACAGGTCCCTTGGCTTCTTCGTGCGGAATTTCCTTGATTGAAAGATCAATTTAGTCCAAAATTCAAGTATCTCAGATCATTCAAGACTATTTATACAACTCAGCGACGCTCCTAATTGTTTAGAATGCGAACCCCATCAACTACTCATTCTCTCAATCAACGTTGGATCCAACTTAATCTGTACAGACTCTGATGAAACCTCATTCTCCATCCTGTCTAACAGGATATCAATGGTTGTTTTCACCATCTCTTCAATCGGCTGATGAATACTGGAAATACCCATAATTTTAGCAAGGTACGTATCGTCAAATCCGATCACACTAATATCCTCAGGTACCTTTATATTTCTTTCTCTAGCAGCTTTCATAAATTCTAGTGCCATAATGTCATTTGATGTAAAAAGACAGGTGAAATCAAGGGATTCAACTCTGTTTAAATAATCTTCGATGTCACGTCTCATTAAGAAATTGTTTGTTGATGTTTCTTCAAGCTGAATGTAATTTTTTTGGTCGAAGCTGAATCCGTTTTCATATAGAGCACTTTTGTAGCCGAGGAATTTATCATCATCAGGGGTGGTTCCGACATATCCAAAGGTTTTATGTCCAGCGTGAATGAATTTTTCACCAACAATTTTACCTGCTTTCATGTGATCAAGTCCTATACTATCAAGTGGTTTGTGGTTTTGTGTCATGACGATTGTCGGAATGGCGAGCTTACTAATTCGCTGGATGTTATATTCACCAGTCGGGACAAGAATTATTCCGTCAACCTGACGAGCGATAAAGTTTTGGATGCTTTCCCATTCTGTGATGGGATTATGCCTGGAATTGTGCAGTAAAATGCTGTATCCGATTTTTCGAGCTTCTGATTCGAGTGCATCAACTAACTCGACGAAATATGGATTATAGGTTTCTGTTAAACATACTCCGATAATATTTGATTGACTCTTTTTTAGTGTTTGGGCCGCTTTGTTTGGCACATAACCTACTTCTTCTATAACTGAAAGCACCCGTTTCATGGCGTCTTCATTTACTCCTGTATTACCGTTTATCACTCTTGATACAGTTGATTGGGAAACGTTTGCAAGTTTAGCGATTTCTTTCATTGTTAACTTATTCATAAGGTTCCTCCGTCTTGAATACGTATTCTGATATATGAATAGAATGAAGTCATTCATTTGCTTTTTGAGTATAATATATTGTTATTATACCATATAAAAATCAAGTGTAAGAGATATCAGCTTATAACATAGAGATCACTGAAAACGCTTTAAATTACGTATTGACTTTTATATACACCTAGCGTAACATGAAAACCAGGAAACGTGAATACGTTTTCACCGAATATTCAGACTGGGGGGTCTATGAAAGTATGAAAAAGCTATTTTTGTATGTTTCTATGTTGGTTTTATCTTTCTCGTTAGTTGCGTGTAGTTCAAGTGAAACAGGTGGTAGTGATGAGAATATTGTGATTTGGACACAGGCTGCTGCTGATCATCCTGAGGGAAAAATGTTTGCTGAACGAGTAAAACAGTACAACGAGGAGCATCCTGACAAGCCTCAAGTTGAAATTCAAAACATTACACGTGCGGGGGCAGGATCTGGTTATATTGATAAGCTGAATGCAGCCATTACAGCGAATGATATGCCTGATATTTTTACATTAGATGGTCCTGATATTGCTGCGTACGTAGATTCTGGACTTCTTGGTGAATTAGACGATTATATGAGCGATGGGTTTAAAGAAGGATTTACTGAATCAATCATTGCTCAAGGTACAGTTGACGGAAAGTTTTACGGAATGGGTTATTCAGATTCAGGGGTAGCGATTATGTATAACGAAGATATGATGAATGCATTGCCTGAAGATATAAAAGAATTAGTACCTGCAGCTGATGAGGATTGGACATGGGACCAATTCACGGAACTTGCTAGAAAGGTAGATGATTTTGCAAAAAGTTCAGATGATCCTGCCTTTAAAGAGTATGAAAGTGCAGTAAGCTTGTTATTGCCAGATATTACAGCAGGTGCATATGAAACAGGAACGTATTACTTTACACCAGTGCTTTGGGGCAACGATACAAACATTGTTGATGAAGACGGTGTGACAGTCGATGGTGTTTTAAACAGTGAGAAAAGTGTTGAAGCTTTAACGAAATTTGCCAAGT
Source organism: Metabacillus sp. B2-18 (assembly GCF_021117275.1). Classification (NCBI taxonomy): domain Bacteria; kingdom Bacillati; phylum Bacillota; class Bacilli; order Caryophanales; family Bacillaceae; genus Metabacillus; species Metabacillus sp. B2-18. The sequence continues at coordinate 4,713,843 of NZ_CP088245.1, read as the reverse complement.
TATTTGAGGAACCACAGCTTGCAAGTGCATCTGAATCAGAAAAAGCCTTTCATTCTGGGAAAACAGCTTTATCTGTAAGTGGTTTCTGGTATGTTAGTGAATTAACAAGTAACTATCCTAATCTAAAATTTAAAACAGTTCGTTATCCTAAGATGAATGAGGGCTATGATGGCTTATACACTCCATCAGGAAGCTGGGCATTTGTGAGAAACGGGCAAGAGGAAGATGAAGAACGTATTAAGCAGGTTGTTGAAGTGATGGAATGGCTAAACAATGATGAAGCATCAGAGGAATATTATCACGCAAATGGATCGATCCCTACTCGTGTAAATTCTATTGATGTCATTGATACGAATACTGACAATCCTTATCATAATGAAGCTTGGTCGGTGTTGAAATATCAAGTTGAAAATACAAATAAATCTCGTCCTGTTTCACCAGGATATCCATACTTATCTGAAACATTTGCCAAAGATGTTATTTTAAAAATCGGTCAAAATAAAACAACAGACTCAGCAACAATTAAAGAATACTTAGATGAAGCAGTGAAAAAGATTGATATAGAGTTTGAGAAATATAAAAAATAACTAGCTGGAAATGAGGTGAGGTGCTGACCTCGCCTCTTCCATACCATAAAGACCTTGGTAAAGGACCAAGCGAAAAAGGGTGTGATGTGATGAAACCAGTAAAAAATTTCGTGAAGATAAGAAATACAACAGAGCACTATCGAAATAGTGAGCATTACAAAAAGGGTGAAGTAGTTTCAGCATTTGGTTTTCTGACTCCTGCAATGGTACTTGCCATTTTATTTATTGTTTTACCTATCATTCTAGCTTTTACGTATGGATTTACAGATTACTATTTATTAAAACCTAATGATAAGCAATTTATTGGCTTGGAAAACTTTAAACGAATGCTAACAGATGAAGTGTTAATTCAAAGCTTTTTAAACACGATTAAATTTGTGGTGTTTGTTGTTCCACTTCAGCTTGCTATGGCGCTTGGCCTAGCATTAATCATTAATAGAAAAGTGAAGGGCGTAGGCTTTTTTCGAACAGCGTACTTTTCACCAGCTGTGTTGTCCCTCGTTGTTATTTCCATTCTTTGGACGGTCATGTTAAACCCAACCTCTGGATTAATCAATGAAATTTTGGTGAATATAGGAATTCCGAAGCAACCCTTTTTATCAAGCGCAGATCAAGCGATGTATACCATTGTGGTGATTTCCGCATGGTCAGGTTGTGGATATCAAATGATGATCTTCTTGGCAGGATTAAAAAATATTGATGGAAGCTTATATGAAGCAGCTGACATTGATGGGGCAAATGCGTTTCAGAAGTTTTTATATATTACCATTCCTTCATTAAAACCCATATTAATGTTTTTAGTCATAACAACAACGATTCAAGCCTTCAAGCTAATTGTCCAACCGATGGTCATGACCGGTGGTGGACCAGATTATTCAACAATGACCATTCTTCAATATATCTATGAATATGGATTTAGACATAGAAACATCGGATATGCCAGTGCTGTTACTCTTGTGTTTACAATTTTCCTAGTATTTGTTTCGATGGTGATTAAAAAATTATTTAGAGAGGAGCGGGCAGCATGAAGATCATCAAAAAACTATTATTTTATATCCTAGCAACCTTAATTGCCCTGCAATTCTTAATTCCTCTGCTATGGATGGTGCTATCATCCTTCAAAATTGACGAAGTGATTTACAGAGATATTGGATCAATTTATGCGATCTTGCCAAGGTTTTCTGATCTATCGTTAAAATCTTATACAGAATTACTAGGATTTTATAATATCTTTAAAAACGTTGGAAATAGTTTAATCTACGCGTCCTTAACAGTCGTGTTTGGATTAACAATTAATTCCTTAGCTGGATATGCTCTAGCACGATTTGTCTTTCCGTTTAAAGATTGGATTTTGATTTTTATTATTGCGCTGATGATTGTTCCGATTGAAGCAACCATTCTTCCGTTGTTTTTAGTTGTTAATGAAATGGGATTAATCAACAGTGTTCCAGGATATTTATTGCCATTTATCGTGAATGTGATGAACATCTTCCTATTTAGACAGCACTTTTTATCTTTCCCTGGTGAGTTGATTGAATCTGGAAAAATTGATGGATTAAGTGAGATTGGCTGCTTTTTCCGAATTGTGATTCCTTCAAGCTTAAACATGTATATCACCGTAGGAATACTAACCTTCTTAGCATCTTGGAATGATTTCTTATGGCCGGTTATGGCTCTATCAAATGCAGACTTAATGCCAATTCAAGTGGCGTTAAATGCAATTTTCAGTGATACGTACAATATTTACACAAGTCATATCATGGCTGCGTTAACGATCGTGACGATCCCGATTGTTGTTTTATATATCATTTTCCAAAAGTATATTGTGGAAGGCTCAATGCAGAGTGGAATTAAATAAGCGAGGTGCAAAATGAATAAATTACAAAAAGCAAACGAATATATTCAACAAAACAAAAACAACGTAAATAACCGTCCAATCTATCATTTTTCACCTGAAATTGGATGGATGAACGACCCGAATGGCTTTACTTTTTATCAAGGAAAATACCATTTGTTTTACCAATACTACCCTTACGATATTGTCTGGAGTGATATGCATTGGGGGCATGCCGTAACTGAGAATTTCATTGACTGGGAATACCTCCCTGTGGCAATGGCAAATGACAAAGCCTATGATGCGAATGGCTGTTTCTCAGGAAGTGCGATTGAAAAGGATGGAAAGCTATATGTCATGTACACGGGTCATGTTGATCCGAACTTAGGCTTTGACAAAGTAGAATCTGAGATTGCGGAACGCCAGTGTATTGCATCATCTGAAGATGGAATTACTTTTGAAAAACATAAGCTAAACCCTGTAATCGGTGAAAAACAGTTACCAGAAGGCTATTTAATATGTGACTTTAGAGATCCTAAGGTTATTGAGGTTAATGGTGTGTATTATTGTGTATTATCTGTTAGAAATGCTCAGAGGCGTGGCGAGATTATTATGTTTAAGTCTCTGGATTTAGTTCAATGGACCTATCATTCATCAATCTTTCAATCTACCTTCGAAGAAAATAAATTATTAGAATGCCCAGATTTGTTTAAAGTTGATGAAAAAGATGTTCTTTTATTCTCTGAAATGCCATGTGATCCTGAATATACAAAGGATGTTCCAAATACAACAGCATATCTGATTGGCAAGATGGATTTTGAAAGAGGGAAATTCACTCCGGACGATAAGGGCTTACTAGATTATGGTCAAACCTTCTACGCGCCCCAATCAACAGAGGGGAAGGATGGAGAACGTTTGTTAATTGGATGGATGCACAGGTGGAACCAAACAAATCCACCGAAAGAATATGGATTTAATGGAATGATGTCATTACCGAGGAAATTAAACGTAATCAACGAACGGCTTGTTCAACAACCGTTTATTGATACACAGAACTATTTTTCTCCATCTGTTATTGGTGAGATTGTTCAGTTGACTGAAGGAGAAGAAATGCATATTGAAGGGAAAACAACCGGCTTTTTGGAAGTGGTTGTGCCTAAAACTAGTGGCGAATTCACCATTAAGCTGAATAAGGAAGGGGAAAAGTCAACAAATATCAAAGTAGATGTTGAAAACAATGTATTACTCTTATCTTCAGATTATGGTGATGAAGGTAACATCAAGGTGGAGGACCTATCGACAAACAGCGATGAAAATATCAAGCTATCTCTCTACATTGACTTACATTCTATTGAGCTATTTATCAACTCGGGTGAAAAAGTAGTCAGTTTCACGGCTTATGACCGGGATAAAGGAAAGGATATTATGTTGGTTGGTGGAGAGAAGGCGGAGTTGAAGAGGATTGTTTATGGAGGAAGGTAGGCTAGGACTAAGGTGAAGTATGCAGACTTGAAAAAAGAAAAGTGTTAGCGCACTTTTCTTTTTTGTGTACATGAATAAAGAAGGTTTTGAACTGCTAGGATTATTAAGTTTTTAACAAATTTCATCTATCCGTTTTAAGCGATCAATTTATATAAAAGAATGAACCATCACTAAAAATTTTATCACCACAATCGTACATACACCGACTTCAGTTTCTTTTATCAGTCCAGGACCACATGTTGGGCAAGTATGAGTATTGCTCTTAGAATGATTACATCACACTCTTAGTTGTATGGTTTGAATATATTCCAATATACTTAATGACAACCTTTACATTTACTGCATCAACCTTGAAGGGTTCCTCACATATAACCATTAGTTTTCTACACAAAATATAGGTTTTTTCTCCTCACAGGGGCTACTCAAAATTTGTCGAAGATTGATAGTTATTACACTAGGTAGATTATGGTAATATAAGGTTGCAACTGAATATTGTGAGGGTGGTTGGTTGTTGGTCTTCTTTCCTTTAGAGGAAAGGGGGTGATAACCATGGAAACATTTCTTGAAGTTCTACGGGAAGTTTTGAAGGGAATTGTACGGGAAATTAGTGCATATTTCTTTCGAAAGAACGTTTTAGAAAACAAGAAAACCACCCCGCGCCTGAACTGCACCCCAATTGTTAGACACACATCTAACAATTGGAGGTGCAGTTTTTATATGTCTAAATTTAATATAGAGGAAAAAATAGAAGCAATTATACGTTATCAACAAGGATTCGAGGGGGTAAAAACAATTGCGAAATCCATAGGAGTAGATCATACTGTCTTATTAAATTGGATTAAACAATATGAATATCATGGTGAAAGTGCCTTTAAAAAACCCTATACATCCTACACAACAGAGTTTAAACTAGACGTACTAAATTATATAAAAGAGACAGGGACGTCTATAAGGGAAACGGCTGCAATTTTTAACATCGCAACACATAGTACCATTCAAAATTGGCTAAAAAGTTTCGAATCACTTGGAATAGATGCCCTAAAACCAACACAAAAGGGGCGTCCATCCATGAAAAAAGAAACAAAGAAACCTAAGTCAGTCGAAGAGTCTGAAGCGTTACGAGCTGAAAATGAGCGTTTACGTATGGAAAATGCATATTTAAAAAAGTTACAAGCCTTAATTCAAGAAAAGGAAAAATTACAGAAGAAAACAAAGCGCAAATAATATATGAATTAAGGCATGAATTTAAAGTAATTGATCTAGTAAAGGTCGCTGGAATTGCGCGTAGTACGTATTACTATTGGGTAAAACAAATGGATCGTCCAGATAAGTATAAGGAAACTAAAGAGTTGATTCAGGGGATTTTTGATGAACATCAAGGACGATATGGATACCGCCGCATTACATTGGAATTACGTAATCGGGGATTAAAAATAAATCATAAGACAGTGAGACGATTGATGAATAAAATGGGATTAAAATGTCTCGTGCGTATGAAAAAATATCAATCTTACCGCGGAAATATTGGGAAAGTAGCTCCTAATATTTTAGAACGTGATTTTAAAGCATCAAAGCCAAATGAGAAGTTGGTAACAGATGTGACAGAATTCCACCTTCATGGAGAGAAGTTATATTTATCCCCCATTTTAGATTTATACAACGGGGAAATCATCGCTTATAACATAGAAAAACGTCCTGTTTATCGCCTGGTATCAGAGATGTTGGATAAAGCTTTTAGCCGACTAAATGAGGGAGACACTCCTATTTTGCATTCCGACCAAGGCTGGCATTATCGCATGAAGCATTATCAACACGCCTTAAAAGAAAAAGGAATCATACAGAGTATGTCCCGAAAAGGGAATTGCCTAGATAACGCAGTCATGGAGAATTTCTTTGGCTTATTAAAGTCTGAATTACTGTACTTAAAAGAATTTGAGAGTATGGAGCATTTCAAACTAGAATTAGAGAATTATATATATTACTATAACCACAAACGGATTAAGGCAAAATTAAAAGGCATGAGTCCGGTACAGTACCGAATTCATGCCCAAGTAGCAGCCTAAGCTTCTATGTCTAACTTTTTGGGTTCAGTTCAGCCGTAGGAAGCTAAAGGGTGGTTCTCAAAAACATAAATAATGTTGACAACCGCCACCCTGACGGTAGAGGTTGCAGGGAGAAGTGTTAGCGCACTTCTCTTTTTAGTATATGTCTATTATACAAAAAAATATTCTAATGGAGAAGAGGAAAGCAACGGCTTTTATTTGGTGCCTGTCACTTCCCGAAGTTTGTCGATTGCTAGCAAATAACACTCCTCGTTACGAAAGCAATGAGTGGTTTTTAAAAAGATATGTTCAAACCCCCCACACTCTAGTAGAGGGGGGCTCCTTAACCCACAAAGTTATATCTTTTCAATAGCCCTTCTAACAAAGTCCATGATCTTCAAGAAAGCAGCTGAAGCTCGTTCTGGGTCTTTCTCTTTTATAGCTTGAAGCAGCTCTTCGTGGTACGGATAGCTTTTATCGAAGATGTCTTGAATTCCAAACGGCTCGTTCCAAAATTCATGAAAGGTATCCCATACAGAGTCGATGATGGTTTTTAATAATTCATTATTGGCTGCCTCATAGATGGTTTGGTGAAATAAGGAGTCAGCCATGTTGGCCTCATCTCGTTCGTTATTTTCGATACATTGTACATAAACCTTTAAATGATATTCCATTTTCTCTATTTCTTCACGTGTTGCTCTTTTTGCAGCCAAATCAACTGCTTTTCCTTCAAGGGCAGTTCTTACCTCTAATGCTTCCAATAAAAATTGTTTCTCATTGTCAATATCGAAGGAAGTTTGAATTTGGAATGGCTTACTGTTTCTGACGAAGGTTCCTTTTCCATTCAAAATTTCTAAAAAACCCTGTGATTCTAATAACTGTAGAGCTTCTCGTAGTGATGATCTGCCGATACCTAGTGTTTCAACTAATGTAGAAATAGGAGGTAGGCGATCTCCTTCTTTGAGGTCCTCTTGCTTTATATATTCCTTTATTTCATCAGCGACTAATTCAGATAGTCTCCTTTTTTTAAAAGTTTTCATGTATACAATTCACCTCTAATGTATCTTGCTTTAAGTGTATAATAATCCCTTTTATTTATCCAATTTAAAAAAGGAAATATAAATCAGAATATTTAGAGCTTTCATACAGGTTGATAGTATGATAGTATAGGTGGTGAAAGGATGCTGGAATTTAGTTAAAGGAAAGAAGGTTGACTTACTTATGCTTCACATCGATGAAAAAATATGCACCCACTTTGGCGAAGATCCTTCACAACATCACGGATCTATTTCTCCACCAATTTATCAAACGAGTCTTTTTGCTTTTGAAAACTTCAAGGAATTTACCGAGGCTCAAAACTTGGAAAGGGAGCATTACGTTTATTCCAGAGGGGTGAATCCAACAGTTGAAGTTCTCGAAAAAAAGCTAGCTGCACTTGAAAGGGGGGATAAGTGTAAATGCTTTGGTTCTGGAATGGGGGCCATTAGTGCCGTTTTTTTCTCGCTTCTAGAAAGCGGAGATCATGTATTGTTTATCAATAATATATACGGACCTACAACTCAATTGCTGACACACCTCAAGAAATTCAACATTTCCTGTAGTTATGTTGATCATGAACTAAACAACATAAATGATGCAATCCAGGACAACACAAAAATGATCTATGTAGAGAGTCCAGGGACAATGCTTATGAATATAGTCGATCTTCAAGCTGTCGCAACTATAGCTAAAGAAAGGGGGATTATCACAGCGATTGACAATACTTGGTCAACACCGATTTTTCAAAAACCACTAACATTAGGCTTTGATTTATCGATTCATTCACTAACGAAATATATCGGTGGTCATAGTGATGTGGTTGGCGGAGCGGTAATCGGTAGTTTTGAGTTAGTTGATAAAATTTTTAAATATGGGTACCAGCTAAATGGTTCTGTGTTAGGAGCAAATGATGCATTTTTAATTATTCGTGGCTTGCGAACATTACCCATTCGTTTAAAGCAACATCATGAAAATGCCTTGAAAATTATTGATTATCTACAGTCAAAGCAAGAAGTTGAGCGCATTTATCACCCTAGCCTTGAGAAGGGTAAGCCATTTCTAGAACAACAAATGAAAGGGTTTACAGGTCTTTTGAGCTTTGAACTTAAAGAGGCTAACTTCTCTAGTGTATGCAAATTCATTGATGGCCTGTCACTATTCAAAATTGGTGTTAGCTGGGGAGGGTTTGAGAGCCTTGTGAACGCACCAGTGAAGGTAAACAATGAAGAGATTTTAAAGCAACAAGGAATTTCACCAGGATTAATTCGATTATCAGTAGGGTTAGAAGGTTCAGACCTTCAAATTAGTGACTTAGAACATGGATTTCAACAACTATAAAAAAATGTAGAGGAGAGTTGATATATGAGTGAGGCTACGATGAAACGCCCTTCATTAGGGATGGCATTACTTCCTATTATTATTTCGTTAGTCATTTTTATTGGTGGTATCGGTATATTAAAGTATCCAGCAGAATTAATGCTATTATTTGCAGGAGTTGTCTTCACAATTTTCGCTGTTGTGAACGGGCACAAATGGGATACGATCATCAGCGTAATGGGAGAAAAAATAAAAAAGGCGCTACCAGCTATCCTTATTTTATTTAGCATCGGGCTTTTAATAGGAACCTGGATGATCTCAGGAACAATTCCTTTATTTGTGTATTATGGTCTTGCGATTATTGATCCAAGCTACTTATACTTATTAGCCTTCTTGGTGACAGCCATTGTATCAACCTGTGTTGGTACCTCTTGGGGGTCAGCGGGAACGATTGGTGTTGCCATTATGAGTATAGCTCAAACAATGGATTTATCATTAGCGATCACTGCAGGTGCGGTTGTCTCAGGGGCTTATTTTGGTGATAAGTTATCTCCTCTATCAGATACAACAAATATGAGCTCCCTTGCTGCAGGATCTAACCTTTATGAACATATTAAGCACATGTTATATACAACCATTCCATCCTCTCTTATTGCCATTATTGTTTTTACATTTGTAGGTTTTGGGATTGAAAAAGATTCTACACAGCTAGCTAGTATTCAGGAAATGATGACTGGCCTTGATCAATTATTTAACTTAAACATATTCTTATTGATCCCAGCAATCGTTGTTATTGCAGGTTCCTTAATGAAAAAGCCACCACTTATAGTTTTATTCACCTCAGCGATTACTGCTTTAGTTCTTGCATGGATCACACAAGGCGCATCTGTATCAAATCTATTTGCTTCAGCTGTTTCTGGTTTTCATGTTGACATGCTTGGCGAAAATACGATTAGTGAAGAAATGCAATCATTACTAAACCGCGGCGGCCTTTATTCTATGTATAACGCTACCTTCTTTGTCTTTGTTGCCTTTTTCTTTGCTTCAGCCCTAGAAGTTTCTCAAGCCCTAAACGTCATTCTAGAGCGTATCATCGTTCACCTAAAAACAATCGGCAGCATCACGTTCTCCGCACTTGTCACTGGCTTTGCAGTGATTAACTGTACATCAAACGCCCTTGTATCGTTTTTCCTAGTTCAAGATATTTATGGAAAAGTATATAAAGAAAAGAAGCTACATCCAGTTAATCTATCAAGAAATATGGAAGATTCGATCACCATAACAGAAGTATTAATGCCTTGGACTGTTTCCGGCGTATTCATGGCAACCACTTTAGGTGTAGGTAACTTTGAATTCCTACCATGGGCAATCTTTAACCTAGGCGGATTCATGTTCTCAGCATTATATGGATTCCTTGCGCCATATACAAAGGGATATGCTATTCGGAAGCTAGAGGAAGATGATTTTAATACAGCTGCTGTAGGGAATTCTAAGAATCTACAACAATAGCTGTATTTAAAAAGTAAAGAAGCAAAGGGTGGGCTCCTTTGCTTCTTTTTGATGGGAGGGATGATCACGTTTTTTTAAATCAAGGGTCTTCTCTTCTAAAACTCATCTAACTACTTGTTCTAAATGTTTTTGTGCAGTAGGAAAAGATAATTTGTGTTTAACATATAGAAAGCCTGTTAAAGGATCTTACGTAAAAATGGAAATAGGTAAAATTACATACTAAACTTCAAATATATCAGTATTAATAGAATGCTAGAACTTTGGGGTGGATGTGAAGATTTTTGTTAACATTTGTGGGCTATTGATACTACTATTGGCTAAAAGATAGAGTGACTGTTGGAGTGTAAAGGGAGCTAAGTAGAAGAGTAGATTGTATATGGGGAGTTTGTCGAAATATTTCTTTCGTATCCCGAACATTTTTTCTTTTAAGATTCAGAATTTTCCATTACTATTATTATGTATTCTATTAAGCAAACATATAAGAAGGGATGAGTTTATTGAAGAAGAGGTTTTCAGGTTTATTAGCATTTTTATTAGTATTAACTCTATTCGCACAACCAGTTCTTCCGGTTTCAGCTGCTGAAACAGCGGACAATGTAATAGAGTTAGAGAGTAATAGGACTTTATTCTCGTTAACTGAAGCGAGAACAGTTGAAGTTCAAGCGGATTTTGGAAAGAAAGTAGATTTAAGTCAATTAGAATTTCAATTTGAAGGCAAAAAGCTTTCAGAGTGGAAAAAGTGGGTTAAGAAGGACAATACATACACAGGAGACCCTTTCATTAAGGTGATTGAGGAGCCACATTTCGTAAGTGGAACAAAAATCGAAGCAACTTTAGAGTTCGGTCTTCTTTACGACACAGACAATCTATCAAACCGAACAATTCGTACTCAATATCAGCAAATTTATTGGTGATTACGAACTAGCATTAGTGGACAAAGCTAGTAATAAGAAGGCAGCACAGACGGTCGAACTAAATGTATATGACCAATTTCATTTTTATGATGAATTGAAGCCAACGATTGATTCAGTTTTTGAAAAAGCAGAAGAAACTAATGATCGCTACCTTGAATACCAAAACTTTGGGAAATCAGTAGAAGGTCGTGACCTGCATTTTGTTGTTTTAGCTAGAGATAAAGAAGCGGTAGACAAGTATTTAAATGAAACTCTACCAACTGCATTAGAAGATCCTGAGAGTTTACTAGAAAAGTTAGAAGACGGAGAAATGGGCGATTACCAGGTTCCCGTTTGGATTAACAATATTCACCCTGATGAAGTAGAAGGTGTGGATGCACAGGTTGAGTTATTCAAGAAGTTTGCACTAGAAGACGAAATTACTTTTAATACAGGTGAAAATAAACAAGAAAAAGCTGTCACGTTAAATGTTGATGATGTTCTTGATGACGTGATTTTCCTTTATATGTTCACGAACAATCCTGATGGAAGAGTGGCAAACACGAGAGCAAATGCCAATGGCTTTGACTTAAATCGTGATAACCACTATCAAACACAAATTGAAACACAAGAAGTAACACAAGAAATTGCAAAGTGGACACCACTATCATTTATTGATCTGCACGGCTATGTGAGTGGGTTCTTAATTGAGCCAACAACACCACCACATAATCCGAACTTTGAATACGATTTACTTTATGGAAACATGATTGAGCAAGCTCATTCAATGGGAGATGCAGGAATTAGTAATTCAGCTTATGATTCCTATGAAATTCCAGCTCTTGATTATGGCGATGGCTGGGATGATATGACGCCTGCTTATACGGCAATGTATGCGATGCTACATGGTTCATTAGGTCATACAGTTGAAACACCTGCACTAAGCCAAAATGGGTATGATGCTATGTATGGTGCTGGACTTGGGGCAGCCCTTTATGTAACAGAAAATAAGGATAAATTGTATAAAAATCAGCTTGAAATTTTTGAACGTGGAGTAAATGGTGAAGACGATCGTGCGGTAGATGAGTATTTTGTGAATGCAGCTGGACAATCAATCGGGCGTACAAGAGAAGGAAATGCGAATTTCTTCCCTGAATATTACGTCATTCCAGTCGATGAAAAAGTACAAAAGAACCCATTAGAAGCAGCGAAAATGGTTGATTACTTGCTTCGCAATGGAGTAGAAGTAGAGCAAATGTTAATTACAGCAAGAGTGGATGGAACCGTATATCCGAAGGGAACATATATCGTCCCAATGGATCAAGCAAAACGTGGCTTAGCAAACGCCATGCTTTACGAAGGTGACGATGTTTCAGACTGGGGTGCAATGTACGATCCAATCGTTGTTAATTTCTCTGACTTAAGAGGATTTGACTTGGAAGAAGTTCGTGACGAGGATGCTTTTGATAAGCTTACGAAAGAAGTGAAAAGTGTTAAGTTACCAACAGGAAAAATCACTGGTAATTCACCAAAGCAAATCCTATCGAACACGAATAATGACACTGTAAAGCTAGTCAACAAGCTTTTAAAAGACGGAAAAACTGTTGAAAAGGCATTGGAAACGAAGGGTAATGTGAATAAAGGTGACTATATCGTTAATACAACTGATTTAGCTAAGTATAAAGGTTATTACTTCGAAGCTACATCAGCTGGGACAGCTCAAAAAGTAAAAACTGAAAAATTAACTCTTCCTAAAGTGGCAGTGTCGGGATCAGCGCAACTAAAGTTCTCAGTGAAAGAACTTGGTTTTGAGGTAGTTGATAATGCTGAAGAAGCTGACGTTGTTGTTAGTGACAGAGATGATTTTAATGCCGATAGTTTAGTAGGAAAGGCATATGTTGGAATTGGAGTTTATGCTCTTAATGCTGTCAAAGAGAGCGGAGTCTTAAAAGGCTACGACTTCAACTACACAAGCCCAGGTCATGAAGGCTTATTAAAAGCTAATGTAACAGATCATATCCTAACTTCTGGATACGAAGCAAACGAACTGCTATACACAACAAATGGTGCGTGGATTACATCTGTTCCTAAGGAAGCTGAAGTATTAGCAACTGTAAGTAACAGTAACGACTTCTACGTTGCGGGCTGGTGGCCAGGACATGACGCTGCAAAAGGTCAAACACTAGCATTCACGCAAAATCTTGAAGACTCAAACATCACTCTATTTGCAAACGACCTTGCCTTTAGAGCACACACACAAGCAAGCTACCGCCTACTAGCCAACAGCATTTTTGCATCAGTCAGCTCTGAAACAGCAAAACAAGGTCAAGGCTCAGTGAAAAACGAAAACAAAAAACAACTAAGTGAAGTAGGCCGTTCGCTGTTAGAACAAGGTAGAGATAGAGAGTAGAATAGAAAATCGGGTGGTGCCTGTCACCACCCGATTTTTGTCGTTTTCTGCTGTTTGTATCGGGAGTGGGAGCTGGTGCCTGTCACTCCCCGAATTTTGTCGAACGTTGCTAGATAGAACCTACAACTGAATAAATCTAAGAAGAGAGTAAAGGTCCTGTAATGGACGTTAAAACCTACATATCTTGCCCCTTTTTAAAACCAAAGGCCCCTGCCCATAAAATTACAATGTTAGAAAATCTAACAAGTCATTTGATTAGTAATTAGAAAATTCACTATACTTAGACATGTTAGATTTAATCACATTTATTTTATCTGGGAGTAATTGCTTTGTTAGCTTTTATAAATAGGAGGTAGGTTCATGTTAACATCAACTACGGGATATATGATTTTACTTATTTTCGGTGTGTTTTTCACTGGTTTAACAATCATTATGCAGCGTCGTTCGAAGACAAAGATGACAGCTGAGGAATTTAGTACGGCTGGGCGAAGTGTGGGGATTGGGCTAGCGAGTGCATCGATCATTGCAGCTTGGACATGGGCAGCAACGTTGATGATGTCTTCATCAACAGGATTTCAGTATGGTATTAGTGGGCCGTACTGGTATGCGGCAGGGGCCTGTATTCAAGTATTATTATTTGCCATTGTTGCGATTCATTTAAAACGAAAGGCGCCTAAGGCACATACGTTTTTAGAGTTTATTGGGAAAAGATTTGATCAAAAAAATCATAAGCTAATGATGTTCTTTGCTCTTATGACAAATATTATTGTAACAGCGATGGTTATTTTAGGCGGCGCAATCGCTCTAAATTCATTAACAGGAATGAATGTTTATGTGGCGGCACTTCTCATTCCACTGACGTTTACGATTTATACGATGATTGGCGGCTTAAAAGCATCATTTATTGCAGATTATTTAAATACGGTCATGATTTTTGTTATTTTAACGATTTTTGCAACAGTTGTGTATATGAAATTTGGTGTAAATACAATTTATGATGGGTTGCGCGCTTTACCAGAATCACAACAAATGCTAACAATGGCTTCAGTACCAGGACTTCTTTTTGGAATGATTAATATTATTGGTAACTTTGGTACTGTGTTTGTGGATCAGTCGTATTGGCAACGAGCGATTGCGAGTAAAGATAGTGCAGCATCGAAAGCATATATCTACGGTGGGATTGCATGGTTTTCGATTCCGTTTGCGATTGCTACATTCTTAGGGGTAACGGCAGCGGGACTTGGGTTAAATATTACCGACCCGGATGCCTCTGCTCCTTTAATGGCAGCTGAGTTACTAGGTAGTGTGGGTTCTATTCTGTTTTTGGTGATGTTGTTCATGGCGGTTATGTCAACAGGTGCAGCAGAGCTAACAGCTATTACGAATATTATTGTAACGGATATTTATCGTAAATCCATTAATCCAAAAGCAAGTAGTAAGCAAACATTAAAGGTGTCACGTATTGTTACATTAAGTTTCGGCCTTGCAATGGGTATTCTGTCAGTTTTACTTTTTAATATTGGAATTGGTCTAGGTTTTGTTTACATGGCAATGGGTATTTTCGTCAGTGGTGCGGTTATTCCTTTAACAATTGGTCTCCTTTGGAAACGAGCAACGAACAATGGCTGTTTTTATGGGGCGTTAGCTGGAATGGTATCGGGAATTACTGTTTGGTTACTTTCTGCTAATATGCTATCCGGAGCAATTACAGTCGAATCACTAGGTCAACTACATGCGATGCTGTATGGAAATGTAACAGTGTTTGTGGTGAGTGGAGTTATTTCAATAGGTCATGCCTTAATTTCCAAGCAGGAATTTGATTTTGAAGCAATGAAGGATCAATTCAAGAGCTTTGATGAAGAAGAGAAGGAACTTCAGCTTGCAACAGAAAGAGAGGTTATCTAATCATGGAAGATAAGCAATTGATGAAAGATGCCAAGATGTGCACGCGTTGGGCCCTTTGGTTAACATTTATCCTGATCTTTGCTTTCCCAGGAATCATGTTTTTGACGGGCTATAATTATACGCTACAGTTTTTCAAAGGCTGGACGTATCTTGCTTTTGGCTGGTTAATTATAGCAGGGCTTTATATTTCGATTCGGCCGTGGGTGGAGGTTTATCTGGAAAGAAGACAGTGAGGGGGTGGGGATGGTGCCTGTGGGGATGGTGCCTGTGGTCAAACCCCCAATAAATAGACAAAAAACAAAACGACAAAATTGGAAAATAAATGAAATGTAATTGTCCTTTGAATTTTAAACTGAGATTTATTTAATACTTGACATGGAGCCTCTGTGGGCATTATTCTGCCACCAAAAAGCCAGCCATTTAGTTAATGGTTGGCATACCAAACAAGGCAATCATGCCCACCACTTCATATCAAGTTGCTGCTTTGAAGTTTGATACGCAAAGCCCCAGCTTCTTAGTTTGGATATAATCCTTATAATATTCACTTGGAGAAACAAAACCGGTTCTTGTATGAATTCGTTCCTCGTTGTAATAATGTACATATTTTTTAAAGTTTGTATCACTTGTTTTTATGTTATTTGTGGGATAAAAACATGGAAACTCAGATTTTAGTTGGGAAAAAAAGCTCTCTATTACCGCATTGTCCCAACAATTTGCTTTACGTGACATACTCGGAGTAAAGTGTAGATTCTTGCTTAATTCATTGTAACTAAGGGATCTATAGACACTTCCTTGATCACTATGAATGACTACGCCTTTTAAATCTTTCAGATTTCTATTTTTCATCGCCTTTTTTACAGTAGCTTCAATTAATTCAGTGTTTGGACTTGTGCTAATCTCAAAAGCAATAATTTCACTGTTAAATAAGTCTAGAATAGCTGAGATACATCTTTTATGTGACCCAATCCATACCTCAGTCATATCTGTTACCCATTTTTGATTAGGGTGAACTGCTTTGAAATTTCTTTTTAAAATATTTTCATATACAAAACCAGCTGCTTGAACTTTAGACTCTTTGGTTGTTTTTGGCCGTCTTACTTTGGCTTTTAAGTTTGTTACTTTCATTAAGCGAGCTACTCTTTTGTGATTCACTACTATTCCTTTATTCTTCAATACTTTCGAAATTCGTTTAGCACCATAGGTGCCCTGATGACGATTATAGATACGTTTAATAAGGCTTAAAATTTCACGATCCCCTTTACCAATTTTTCTACTAGGACGTTTAATATAAGCGTAATATCCACTTTTAGATACCCCTAAAACCTTACATAACAACACCACAGAATATTCCTCTCTCAAGTGGGTAATTGCCTCATATTTTGTGTTTATTTTTTCTCCTTGAGAAAGGCCTGGAACTTTTTTAGGATTTCATTCTCTAGTTCTTTTTCTTTAAGTTTCTTTTCTAACTCTCTTATCTTTTCATCTTGTTTTTGAGTTGAAGAATGGGCAACAGATTTAGGATTAATTAATCCTTTTTCTCCATTTTTCTTATATGCATTAACCCATCGATTAACCGTATCACGATGAAGGTCTAAATCTTTAGCCACAATTGCCACTGGTGTAAGATCTTCCAATACTCTACGAACAGCTTTTAACTTAGTTTCGACAGTATTATGTTGTTTTGCCATCTCTTATCCCCCCAATAAAAATGTATATATGTCGTACTTTAATTATAATTCATATGTCCATTATAAGGGGGTCGAGCACTGTCACTTCCCGAAGATTGTCGAATCATAGGTTGAGTAAAGAGAAGTGTTCATGCACTTCTCTTTTTTGTTAGTTGAAGGTACAGGGCCTTCGCTGGTGCCTGTCACTTCCCGAAGATTGTCGACACATGGTTGAGTAAAGAGAAGTGTTCATGCACTTCTCTTTTTTGTTAGTTGAAGGTAAAGGGCCTCCGCTGGTGCCTGTCACTTCCCGAAGATTGTCGAATCATAGGTTGAGCAAAGAGAGGTGTTCACACACTTCTCTTTTTTGTTAGTTGAAGGTAAAGGATCATCACGGCCCTATTTTATTACTCTTTTGTAGATCAATCATACGACCGATACCAAATGATAGATATATATGTTGGCTTAATTTAGAATATAGACTTCTAGTATTAAGTATACGATAATAGTAATATTGAAATTTTGTATAGTCTTAATAGAAAGGTAGGGGGTTACATGATTGATATTCATAGCCACATTCTGGCAGGGATCGATGATGGTGCAAAGGATTTCGGAGATACATTGAATATGTTAAGGCATGCTGCTAATGAGGGTATTACGAAAATCATTGCAACACCACACCATAACAACGGAAAATACGTCAATAAGGCTTCGGATATTAAGGATAAAGTGATCGAGTTAAATGAACGGATTAAAGAACAAGATCTATCTATCGAGATTTTGCCTGGTCAAGAGACACGAATATACGGTGATCTTTTAGCGGATTATGAGAAGGGTGAGATTTTAACACTTAATTACTCAAAATACCTTTTTATTGAATTGCCTTCAAACCATGTGCCAAGATATACGAAGCAATTGCTATTTGATATTCAATTAGCTGGCCTTTTACCTATTATTGTCCACCCTGAACGGAATTCAGAGATTATTGAACATCCAAGTATTCTCTATAAATTAATTGAAAAAGGTGCAGCTACACAAGTAACTGCTTCTAGTGTTACCGGGCATTTTGGGAAGAAAATAAAGAAATTTTCACTACAGTTAATTGAAGCAGGTCAGGCTCATTTTATTGCATCTGACGCACATAATCTCTCAGGTCGAACGTTTCGTTTACGAGAAGCTTATGATGAAATTGAAAAGGAATTTGGTAGTGAGCTTACTTATATGTTCCAAGAAAATGCTCAGCTTGTCGTGGAAGGAAATACGATTTATAGGCAGCCTCCACTAGAAATTAAGAAGAAGAAGTTCTTAGGTATATTTTGATGAGTAGAAAAGGACCGTCATGTTCATGCGGTCCTTTTGTGTTTATTTCTTTGGATGGGGCTTGGTCATATGCGGAAAGTATAAGGTTCTAATCGACAAAATTCGGGTGGTGACAGGCACCACCCCGATCCACCTCGATCCATGGCCCCCCAACCGCATTCGACAAACTTCGGGAAGTGACAGGCACGCCCGAGCCACAGGCACCACCCCGAGCCACGCACAGGCACCAACCAACCTACTTCTTCACCACAATCCTCGAAGAAACCCAACCAACCTCTCCTGACTCTGCTTCAACCTTCAACCATCGTATCCCACTATCATCATATTCTTCCTCACCAAGGTAGGTAACAACCTCTCCGGTTGAGAAATTACCAACAATTTTTCCTTTTAGAGACGGTGTGGAGCGGATGTTTCCGCCTTCTTTGAAGTCCTTTGTTAAAACAAATTCAACTGGATTTATTTTAGCTGTGGCTTGGTTTACTCGACCAAGGATTTTGTTTTGTGTATTACTTAATTGAAATCCGAGCTCTTTTTCTACTTTTTCCGTTGAGACCCAGTTGTCAAAGCGATGCCATGTTTCTGAATACGACGCTGTTGGATTGTTAACGACTGCAAGAGGCAGTAAAATGGCCGACATGATGGCAAAAGTTCGTACGATTCGATTGGCTAGAATGCTGTTTCTCTTTCGTTTTCTTGAAAGGTCTTGTATCTTTGTTAGCCCTTTTATGAGCAGCGCAAAAACCTCTTCACTACCTTCAAGCCAAACCGGAATATGATAGTATCCATTTTTTCTTTGTTTTGCTAGATAGCGGTGAAATCCGAGCATCACCGGATAGGAGAGCAGCTCGACTCCCTTTGTTAAAAGAAGTGCCGTCCATTGAATAAGTTTCGGTGATAGTCGAATGATGATCGGTCGCGCAACAAGTATGACTAGAAAAACAGTAAGACCAATTCGCAGCCATATGGGCAAAAGAGCTAGAGGGACCCATAGCCAGAATACTTGATTAATAATCGATTCCACTTATATGACTCTCCTTTTGTGAATCTCTACCTCTCGACAGGAAAATACATGTTCATTTTCGTTAGCTGTCTTCTTGCTTCAACCTCATCTACAGTAGGATCTAACAGCATTGTTCTGACTTGTTCTTGGACTTCCATTCGAAATCTTTCTTCATTAGCAATCCGATTTTTAATAATGTCAGCAGCTGCTTCATTTTTCTCAGCAATAAGCAGGGCGTTAAAAAGATTACCAGATTTAATTTCATCCTGAATTTGGGATGCGATAAAACGGGCATCCTCAAGCTCGTATTCCTGCATATATCTTCGAAGCTCACGATCTTTGTCCACTTCTCTGAACATTTTATCGTGCTCCTGATCACTGCTGCTTTGCTTTACGAGAACATTGATGTCAGAAACAACAATGCCAACCTGCTTAAGTCCAGTCACCATTGATGAGTGCTCGTGAAGATCTTCAATATGCTTTTTCACACGTTTAATATCTTCAATTGAATAGTCAACAGTGATTTCTTCAAGCCAATATGGGAGCTTTTTCTTAATAAACGTAACAATCTCTCCAGCTCCTTGCTGCACGAGAGAAATAGGGTCAATAACCTTGTAATCTATCGATAAATCAATCTGAAAGCTACGGCCGCGGTCAAGTGACGGGTACTCACTTACATCTTTGAAGTTTTGGATGCTCATATCAACAATATAAACTTTCGTGTATTTACCTGCGCGTAAATCACTTCGAGAAAGGCGGTCTCCGTTCTTAACAACCTCATAGTTATGCTCAGCATTTTCATAAACAAATGCTTGATTCATAGAGGAAGCGGGCGGTTTTTCAAAAAAACTAAATTTAACGGGCTGTACTTCAATTAGATTCATAGTAACCTCCTGTGTTCATTGAAAGTTAGAAAAACTACCTTGAAAAGATGTATGATGCT
Source organism: Metabacillus sp. B2-18 (assembly GCF_021117275.1). NCBI lineage: Bacteria > Bacillati > Bacillota > Bacilli > Caryophanales > Bacillaceae > Metabacillus > Metabacillus sp. B2-18. The sequence continues at coordinate 4,693,896 of NZ_CP088245.1, read as the reverse complement.
TGTTCGAGAGTTATGACTTAAAGTTGTCCCTTAAACAGAATTAATATAGAAGTATTATACAGAAACGGAGGGGAAGTTCCAAGATGGTGCCTGGTGTATTAGATAATAATGTCGAATAGTCTTTAAATAAAAAAAGACCCCAGTGTTCTCCATGTTGTAAGATTAAAGTACCTGACAGGGAACCTCATTCTATCAACCAACACGGAGGAGAAACACATGGGGTTAAAAAACAAAAACTATATTAATAATATACAAGGAAGAAAAGGTAGTCAATTCAGTTCACAACTTAGAGGACTAAATTTAGAAAAAGTTTTAATTGTAGCGATCGATGCGGCAAAGTATTTTCAAAAGGCTCTTATCTGTAATTACTTTGGTGATGTTATAGAAAAACCATTTTTCTTTGGGATAAACGAGGTAGGAATAAAGGATATATGCTCGAGGATTAAAAAGGCAGAAAAAGAACTCCAGGCAGAAAAACTGTTGATTGGAGTGGAAGTTACTGGTCATTATTATGAGGACATTGTAAAAGAATTAAGTAAGTTTGGATATCATGTGACTTTAATAAATGCAGCGACAACTCATGAGGAAAGAGCTAGCGCTCTAAATTGGAGTAAAACAGATGACCTCGACCTTTACGCTATCGCTCATGCCTTAATGCAAAATAAAGGTATGGAAAACAAATTACCAGAAGGTAATTTTCGTAAATTAATGACACTTACTCGTGCAAGAAGAACTGAGGTTCAAAAGCGCTCAAAAACTCGTGTGAAAATACGGACTTTGATGGATCATATCTGGAGAGAGTTTCAAGGATATATTGAAGTAAAAGGTAATATACCAAGGAAAAAACTTATTTTTAGTGATTTCTGGGGAAAGTCCTCGTTGATTTTCATGGAGCATTACCCCCATCCTTCAGATGTTTTATCTCTTGGACTTACAGGCATTAGGGAAATCTCGCGATTACAAAAATTAAGAATGAGAGAAGATACCATGAATACCCTACTTTCCGTAGCCGAGAATTCAATTGTTAAACCAAAGGAAGATCTGTCTGCAGAATTACTTTTACTTCATCTAGCACTTAAGGATTTAAGGCAACTAAACGAAACAATCATCATTCTCGAGAAAGAAATAGAACGGGTATTACTCCAAACAGAAGGTAGACTTCTATTAACAGTTCCAGGAATAGGAGTAATTACTGCGGCAGAGTTCTTTAGCGAATTAGGTGAAGTTTCTCATTACGAGAATGCCGGCCAACTTATAAAAAAAGCTGGTACAAATCCAATTATTATTCAGTCTGGAGGAACACAAGGCTTCTACGGCAAGATCTCTAAGCAGGGAAACAAGCACTTACGATTCATCGTGTATACCGTAGGTAAATCGTTGGCACAACACAATAAAGACTTACGACCTTTCTTTGATAGATTGAGGGAACGAGGAAAACATGCAAGAAAAGCCTATATAGCTTTAGGAAATAAATTTATAAGAATAGCCTTTTCTATGTTACAACACAAAAAGCCTTATCAATCAAAACAACCACAATATAGTTATTTATCTGAAATTAAGAAGAAGCTCAACTACACAAAAACGGAAGAATTTTTAAGAATAGTATTAGCAGCTTAAATTATAAAAAATGGAGTCTCCTCTTCTAGGATCGAAGTAAAATCGACTTTGGTGCCGGAGGCAACAAGACCTCGAGTGACAGCATGATTTACTTCGTCCTGTAAATGCGAATTGTACGTTAACTATGACTTGTACTAACCAGGTTGCATCCCTACAGAATTGAAGCGAAGTAAGGTTATTATTCAGATCTTAAAAGAGTGAGATTCCTATATAGTGTTTTCTGTCAGTTGTTTACTGTATTTTTTTTACAAAAATACGTTTAGTGTATTTAAGTTGTTCAAAAACTTTAAAATTCTTATTGACATAGTACGCTGTCACTTCCCGGTTTTTGTCGAATGAACCTCGAATAGTACACGCAAGAAGGGGAGCACAGTATGAGGGTGGTGCGGGAAGGGGGTTTTAGTGGTGCCTGGCACCACCCGAATTTTGTCGAAATGAAGAAGAGGCTGACAGAAACCCCCCTGTCAGCCCCAACCCCCATTCCATTATGAAAGCACAACGTCAGCAACGTTACGCTCCACAATCCTAGCTCCCTTCTTAGAAACAAAGTCCCCTCCAGTTGAGAAGAAAATGTTCGTAGAGACGATTGTGTCCATTACTGTATTCAAGGCAGCAGTATCAACAGGTTCAATTGGTGAATCGATGTTGATCTTAACTGTTTTTCCTTCTGTGTTTAAAAATTGAAGTTCTAAAGTTTTCGCCATGATGTCACCTCCCTTCCTAATAGTCTAGTGAAATTAAACTGTAAGCTGATGTGTGTCGCTACGCTCTACAAGTGTTAATGTTTCAGTTTGTAAGCTAGCGATTGCCTGTGCTACTTGAAGCAATTGGTCCGGTGTTGCAGCTGTTTTTACATTGTTGTAGCTTTTACGTTTAGTGATTGGCTTGCCGTTGATGTCCATCCCCATGTCGTAAATTAGGCTTAGGTTAGAATCTAAGATAACTTGATCTGCCATGCTGATCACCTCCTTTCACCCCTTATATATAGAAAAAGGAGACTTGGGTAGCGTCTGATTTGAAATTTTTTTATAATAAAGTAAATTTCCATAAAAAGGAGTACTAGTTCATGTTCCCTTCAGTCATTACGCAACGAGGTCAAGATTTTCATCTAATAAACACAAGCTTATCTCAATCACAAATAAAGCAATTACTCTTATCAAATCCATATGATATTTTCGCAGTAATAAACGAAAGTCATGACCAATCAGAGGAAGAAATGTTCACAACCTTTCTAGTGCTGCATTCAGCAGAATTTGATAATAGAGTCATACTTTACGATATTTCAAGACAAACACACACGACGATTACAACCGAGATCTTATTTCTCTCAAAAGGATATATAGAATTTATTGATGTGGGGATGGTTGATCGCCTTCCTGTGAAGTTGTACAAAAGGGAAGAAGCGAGATGAAGACCTATAAAAGTGGACGACAGAAGCTGTTATATGATCCTTGTAGACAAATTTTCCTGCAGTATACCCCTGAAGAAGAGGTTAGACAGCAGTTACTACAGGTTTTAATCGAAGAAATGAAGATACCTAGAGATTCGATAAGTACTGAATTTGCCCTCAAACAAATAGATCACACATCGAAGCAACGAGCGGATATTGTGGTTTGGCATAAAGATAGGGAAGGTAAAGAGCATGCCTTACTAGTATTAGAGTTAAAAGCTAAGCATATAGAATTAACAGATCATACACTGGAACAGGTAAAAGCCTATAATAAGGTCCTTCAAGCCAAATATATTGGCATTGCAAACGGTCAAAATATAGAACTATATGAAGTTCAAGGTAAGAAAACTATACCTCTAACGAAGGAACTTTATACATATTCAGAGCTAATCAAAGGAAAAGTGGAATATACCTCATTTCGTCCTTTGCGGCGGTTAACATATGACTTGACCACATATAATCGATATGTTCAATTTTTACTTGATGCTGGGTATATTGGTGAGGGGACGCAAGCTGATATGCACCCATTTCTCTCGGAGTTGCAAAATTATATTTTATGTGGAGATATTATGATTAGTGGGAAATATCAGTCACAAATAGAAGAAGACTTGTCCTACGGATATTTTTCATTCGGTAATGCAAGTGGAGGTGCTTTTCCCGGGTACTATCGTAGTTTTATCGTGAAAAATTTAAAGGGGAAACATGAAATCTATAGAATTGCCGTCTTTGGAACACCGGCTTTCGAGAATGATCCTGTCTATGGTAATCGCGCAGGAAATACGTATCTAGCTGTTGCAAGAGATAGATCTGGTGATTCATCAAATGTTTTGCAGCTTAATGTTGATCATGTTTTCCATAACGGAAGAAGAAATGGGTTTAAAAACAGTGAGGTAATTGCTCGTGTGGAAAAACACGCGCCTGATTTGATTGTTGATGGACAAGTTTATTTAGGTTCAATTCCAGGCAATCGAGCCATTACGAGTGGTGATGGCTCTGATTTTATTGAGAGGTTAATAGAGTATGCGTGTGTTCGAGCGAGTTTAACTAAAAAGAGAAAGCGGAAATAGGAGAGGGTTAATTTTCTAAAAAGCACTAATGCATTCACCTGTAATATGAAACTTTCACATAAAATAGTCGTCTAATCGAATAGAGAAAGGGGAGAAGGATGAAATGAAAATTCACAAATCATTACTCGCACTGGCTGTATTTATACCGTTATTATTATTCGGCTGTAGCAATGAGCCTACTACCGAAAGTAAGCCAAATGACAAAGATGTGGTAGCAAGTGAAAAGACATTGCCAGAAAATTTTCACGAAATTGCCTTTGTGAGAGAAACAGGACCAATGTTTGAATACATGGTGAAGAAATCTGTTAATTCATCAGAATTTGAACAAACATGGGAGTTGTATGGGTTTGAGAAAAAACTACCGAGTATTAACTTTAAAGAAAAAGATGTTTTTTTCATTGGGGTTCACGAATCGGGTAGTTGTCCTCACAAGATAGAAAATATTGAAGTAAGCTCTGACAACAAAACAATGACACTGCCATTGTCTGAACCAGAGGGGAATTGCACATCTGATGCAACACCTAGAACATTTGTCATTCAAGTAGATAAAGAAACTTCTGAAAAAATAGAGAATGTAGTGATTGCTGAAAGTGGTTATGAAACGAAAGTTCCTTTTGAATAAAAAGAAAAAGAGTGAGCTCATGCGTCACTCCTTAAATAGTCTTATTTAATTAACCTTCCCCAACTGCGAAGGCAGCATCTGGATTGACTGATTCAATGCATCAAGCTTGCTCTCAATCCTATTTAGTAAATACAGCGTAACAATAATAGGAAAGCCGACCTCGCTGATGAATGATATCCATTGCTCCATGTTTTGCACCTCACTTTCTGGTTCTTTTTTTATATAAAGGTAGGCTGACAAAAAACCATTGTCAGCCCAAAACCTTATTATGAAAGCACAACATCCTCTACGTTACGCTCTACAATTCTAGCTCCCTTTTTAGAAACAAAGTCCCCTCCAGTTGAGAAGAAAATGTTCGTAGAGACGATTGTGTCCATTACTGTGTTTAAAGCAACAGTATCAACAGGTTCAATAGGTGAATCAATGTTGATCTTAACTGTTTTTCCTTCTGTGTTTAAAAATTGAAGTTCTAACGTTTTGGCCATGATGTCACCTCCTTTCCTAATAATCTAGCGGAACTTAAACTGTAAGCTGGTGTGTGTCGCTTCGCTCAACAAGTGTTAAGGTTTCAGTTTGTAAGCTAGCGATTGCTTGTGCTACTTGAAGCAATTGGTCTGGTGTTGCAGAAGTTTTTACATTGTTGTAGCTTTTTCGTTTAGAGATTGGCTTGCCATTGATGTCCATCCCCATGTCGTAAATTAAGCTTAGGTTGCTATCTAAAATAACTTGATCTGCCATGCTGATCACCTCCTTTCGCCCTATATATAGAGAAAAACTGTCATTGGGTAGCGTCTGAATTTAATTTTTTTAAAAAAATTTTTTTAAATGAGACGCTACTCAATCACAAAAAATCCCTATATAAGCAGTGAAGATGACTTATTTTCTATTAAATAAGGAGTGACAAGCTGTGGAAAAGTTAAATTATGAGACAATCAGGAAGTACCAATCGTTCCAAACGATCGAGGAGATGGACCAGGCTGTGCGAGGTTTTTTATATAAGCATAAAAGTGAGTTATCAGAGGGAACACTTGAGGTTCTACGTGTGATATGGAGGCATTCGGTTAAGGTGATTGGGGTGTCATTTGCAAAGTATGACTATATTGCTGAAATGGTTGGTGTAAGTCGTCGGACGGTGATTCGCGCGGTGAATGCATTAGAGGGAAAGGGGATTGTTAAGAAAATCGCAACAAAACGAATGAATGGGTCACAGGGTGTTAACCTTCTCATCATACAATCCTTTGCTTCTGTCAGGTCATTGCAAGCGAAGATGTCACCCCATGATGTCACGGCACCTGTCACCCCTAATAAAACAGAGAATAAATTAAGTTCACTCTGTGAGAATAAAAATATAATACAAAAACAAGAGAAATCAGCTCAAGAAGAAATAGAAGAACTACCAGGCTCAATTCCTAAAGAATTTGTACAAGTTGTAAAACCTTACTTCAAAGCAATTGACATTTATAAGCTATGGAATTCAGTAATGGTTGCATACAATAAACTGAATTTTCATCAAGACATTGAGTCTCTTGTAGATCATGTCATTGAAGCCTTTAAACAAACACTATTTGCACAAAAGCTAGGAAAAATACATAAGAGTTTTGAAGGATATTTTTATACAATTCTTTATCAGCAATTTGTGGAAGAATCCAGGAGAGAGTATAGAGCTAGGGTTGGGATGTATGATTTTATTGAAGGTGAGATGAGGTTTAGTTAAACCTTACACGAATCATTTAATCCATATAACAGTTTGCTACAATCTGCAACAAATAACATCAAAAGTTTACAAGATTTACAATAAAATTACATAATATTCTGGAAAATTAACTTATAATATTGGAGGATATAGTAAATTTTGTAGGGAAATGGAAGGGGTAAATATGAGGGGAACGAAAAAACCCTAAGCATAAACTTTGGTCGGCGAGTGCTTAAGGCCTGATGTGAGCTGGATATCATTCCAACTATATTCGTATTATATCCAACTCTTTTGTAAATTTAAAGAATTAAATTTAATTAGAGGATGATGATATGGAGAGCATTCAAATGTTAAATGATTACATGATCCACGAGTATAAAATGGCATTTTACCTTATTACTCAGATAATGGTGAACTTTACAGGCAAAGCTCAGCATTGCCGCCCGTCTTGTTAATACATATGAATACAGGCATGAACGAATAACGGATACCACTCGCCAATCTTTTGTTGTAGAGGAAACGAATTTGTATATGGTTGATCCTAAAAAATTCAAAGATTAAGCATTAGGAGAGAGCACCTGTTTAGTGTAGGGGATTTGTCGTCTTTTGTCTAAATTGGTCAAAGTATATTGCTTTTGACCTATACAGGGACTGTCATCGCTATGTAAAATAGAAGTATTAGGTTAGACACTAGGGGAGTTTTTAATGAATATTTTTAAGCATAAATGGATGTCGTATATATCGTTAATAATTATCTGTAATATCTTAGTGGGAACTCTATACTTCTTTTTTCACCATGACAGTATGTTATATCACATTGTTTTTATTACATTGAATTTCTCAATGATTGCCTTACTTATCTATTTGCTTGCAACTGTAAATAAGACAACTAAGGATTTGCAGAAGAGCAATCAAAGGTTGAATAGTATTTTTGATTCATTGGATGTTGCGATTTGGTCTCATGATTTAAAAGAGGATAATCTTATGATTACTCCTGGAATGGAGAAGTTATATGGCTATTCCCTTGATGAGTTTTACCGAGATCAGCTTTTGTGGAAAAAAGTTATTTATCCAGAGGATTTACAGGTTATAGAACAGCGACAGGAAGAGTTAAAGGGTGGAAAGCCTGTAACAAACTTCTATCGGATCGTAAAGCCTGATGGTGAAGTAAGATGGATTCGAGATCGTGGGATTCCTGTGTTTGACGAAAAGGGGAACTTTGTTGACTTCACTAGCGTGTTATTTGATGTAACGGATAACAAGGAACGAGAAGAGCGTTATCGCGGATTAGTTGAGATGTCTCCTGATATTATTGCAGTCATTCGGAATTGGAAATTTGATTATATTAACGAGGCAGGTAGTAAATTATTGGGGGAAGAAAATCCTTGTGACTTAATTGGGAAATCGATTCTACGTTACATGCCAACAAAAAGTGTACTGGTGATTAAAGAGGCATTATCAGACATGATTTCCTCTGAACTTGAAAAAAAGCGCTTTGAAACTGAAATTGTTCGTTTTGATGGCAACACAATTGATATTGAGATTTCAGTCATGAATATCCTGTATGAAGGACGCGAAGCAAGGTTAATTGTTGGAAGAGATATCACTGAACGTAAAAAAGCACATGAGATCATCCATCAAATGGCCTATTATGATTCGCTAACAGGACTACCAAACCGAAACATGTTTAAAGATTATTTAAATGAATGTTTGAGTAAAGCGGACGACAACAACATGGTCGCTGTTTTATTTATAGATTTAGATCGTTTTAAGATCGTCAATGATACAAAAGGTCATTCCACTGGAGATCTTTTACTGCAGAAAGCGGCGAAACGATTGTTAGAGGCTGTTAGTGATCAAGGCATGGTTTCCCGACAAGGTGGCGATGAGTTTATCATTTTGTTGGAGTCCACTTCAAATAAGGAAATCGAAGAAGTTGCTGATCGAATTCTTCAGGTATTCTCTCAGCCGTTCGACCTTAATGGCGATGAGTTTTTTGTCACACCTAGTGTGGGGATTAGTCTATATCCAGTAGATGGAAAAGACCAGGAAACACTGATTAAGAATGCTGACACTGCGATGTACCTTGCGAAAGAGCGAGGGAAAAATAATTATCAGTACTATACCTCTTCTCTTCAAAATGTATCTACAAGAAAAATGGAGCTGGAAGTTGGATTAAGAAAGGCATTGGCAGAGGATCATTTTGAAGTGTACTATCAACCACAATACAAGCTGGATACACGAGAGGTTTGTGGTGTTGAAGCCTTGTTAAGGTGGAAGCACTCAAAGCTCGGAATGATTTCACCCGTTGAATTCATTTCGCTGGCAGAGGAAACTGGTCTCATTGTCCCGATAGGCAGATGGGTGCTTCGCAAAGTTTGTGAGCAGCATAAGCTATGGAAGGACGCTGGTCTGGGAGCTGTACCGGTTGCGGTTAACGTTTCAGTTAGACAAATACAGGACTTGGGATTTGTTGACGATGTTAAACAGGCACTGGAGGACTTTAAACTAGACCCTGCTGACCTAGAGCTGGAAATTACCGAGAGCATTATGCAAAATATAGAATTCTCAAGAATAGTGTTAAAGAAGTTGAAGGAGCTTGGAGTTAAGATTGCGATTGATGACTTTGGAAAAGGCTATTCTTCACTAAGCTACTTAAAGTATCTTCCGATTGATAAGATTAAAATTGATAAATCTTTTGTAGATGACATCCTAGATTCAGGCCTAAACGGCTCGATTGCCAAAGCAATCATCGAAATGAGCCACACCATGAACTTCTCAGTCATAGCAGAAGGGATAGAAGAAGAAAGGCAACTTATTTTTCTACTAGAAAACTCCTGTAAACTGGGGCAAGGCTATCTGTTAAGTCGACCATTGGACATGCATGGGGTCACTGAGGTGCTTACAGGGGTGCTTGGTAAAAAGTAAGTGCGGGGGGACGGGGGTTTTTGTGGTGCCTGTCACTTCCCGCAATTTGTCGAACGAAACCACTTGATCTCTGTTAGTAAGTAGAATACTCTTGTTCTGGAAAAAGAAAATAAATATTGGAGGTAGATATATGATTCTATTAAAGTGTGCTTTAAAGTGGGCAAACAAATCTAGGGTAGATGGCACGCACATAAAGCTTGCATCCAAAGCAGAGTCCTCGGAGTGACACGATAATGGGCAGAAAACCTCGAGTCTCGATCCCCTATTGCTTCTATCATATTGTATGCCGCGGAAACCGCAGAGATCCTCTTTTTATGCATGATGGCGATTTTGCAACTTTTCTTTATCTCCTCAAAAAGCTCCATGAAAAATACCATTTTGAAATAGCTTCTTATTGCTTAATGACAAACCACTACCACTTGCAACTCAGATCACAATACCATTCTCTATCATCCATAATGGCGTTGATAAACAAAAAATATGCGGATTACTATAACAATCGGCATAATCTTACTGGGCATGTCTATGAAAAACGATTTTTTGATGAGGTCATTCTTTCGAAGAAGGGGATGCTAGAAGTAAGTCGGTATATACATCTTAACCCAGTGGTGGCGGGTATGGTGGAGAAGCCGGAAGAATATCCATGGAGTAGTTATCAGTACTTTGTGGATACAGAACATGACAAGCGGAATCTTCCGTTTTTTGATCCAGTAATACTGTTGAACGAATTTCCTGGTACATTAGAGGAACAAAAGGAACAGTATCAGATGTATCACCTTGTAGAAACAATTAGTAATAAGTAGCAGGATGTTAAAAAGAGTAGTCTACCTGCTATTATAAAAAGTTTAGTAAGTTTTTTACCTATTTAACATTGACAAAAAAAGTAGCTATCTTACCTGATTAGAGGTTTGGTAGCTACTTTTTCTATTTCTACAAATGTGACAGTCAAGTGTATCCTGTCGACAAAATGCGGGAAGTGACAGGCACCACACAAACCCTACAAACTAGGTTCAGGTCTTGATTCTCCTAAACTAGCATCTTTTGCACCGGAACCTCCAGCTCGTCCACTGATTAAGATTCCAATAACAACTCCAACAACTGCAGGCAAAATCCAGCCTACACCTTTGTCGTAAAGAGGTACGTAGCTCAATACAGAATCTAATGACCTGCCTAGGAAAGTGCTGTTAATCGTTTCTATTACGCTGAAGGCAGCTGTGAACAGTGTTGCCACCAAGTAAACTTGGTTATGAATCCAATCCTGACATAAACCTAAAACAATCAGCACAACCGCTACAGGGTAGATCGCCCCTAAAATCGGAACGGAGATTGAAAGGATTTGCGTTAATCCCATGTTCGCTAATAGTAGACTTATAACCGTTAAAACAACCGCCCACTTCGCATAAGAAAGTTTTGGGAAAATCGTAGAGAAATACTGACTACAAGAAATAACAAGTCCGATACAAACGCATAAGCAAGCTAGTGTAAACAACAAACCGAGCATCACGATGCCCACTCCACCAAACAATTGATTCATAACAATCGTTAACACTTGCGCACCATTTTCTGCTTCACCATGTGATGTGCTTGATGCCCCAAAGAACGCGAGAATTCCATAGATAGAAGCTAGTAAAACGCCGGCTACAATCCCAGCATAGCCCATGTACTTTGATACTAATTTCGAGTCTGCTACACCTTTTGTGCGAATGGTGTTTGCCACAACAATCCCAAACACCAACGCCGCAAGGGCATCCATTGTTAAATATCCGTCCATAAAGCCTTGGAAGAATCCGTTCTGAGCATAAGCACCAGTTGCTTCAGAAAATGAACCAATAGGTGTAATTAAGCTTTTTACAAAAATGATCAAAATCATGATTAGTAATAGTGGCGTTAACAGCTTACCGAATCGGTCCACTAATTTTGAAGGATTTAAGCTCAACCATAATGTAATCGCAAAAAAGACGACTGTGTAGAAGAATAAAACCATCGGTTGGCTTACTCCTTCAGCTGGTAGGAATGGCTTTAATCCCATTTCGTAAGCAGTAGAGCCTGCGCGAGGGATCGCTAGACCAGGACCAATTGATACATAAATTAAAAACGGAAAAAGAAACGCGAAAACAGGATGTACTCTGTTTACTAATGTATCAAGGCTACCTGCCTTTGCAACAGCTAAAACCCCTAAAATCGGTAGTCCAACTGCAGTTAAGATAAATCCAGCAAGTGAAAGCCACACATCCTCTCCTGCCGATCTACCTAAAAATGCCGGGAAAATTAGGTTTCCGGCTCCGAAGAACATAGAAAATAACATAAAACTAATAAGAATAAGTTCTTTTTTCTTAAGCATATAATAATGACTCCTTAAAAGATAATAGGCATAATTATAACAAGGAGAGAACATAAAATCTAGTAAACTCTAAAAAGTGCAACTTTTAAAATTATTGTTTATATTCTGATTAAAAAGATATCTTGAGATAAAAAAAATTGCATGTTTGAAATTTTTATAAAATTTACTTTTTTCCTACAACATCGACAATATTTTATGTTAAACTATCTTTTGTGCTTTTTTTCGACAAACTTTCATATATTGATATAACTTATTCGTGCAGGAGGATATTATGGTAAAAAAATTATCCGGTAAGGAAACAATTGTTATCGGCTTAATGTTGTTTGCTTTGTTTTTAGGTGCAGGTAATATGATTTTTCCACCCGCCATGGGTCAGCAGGCAGGTGAGCATGTATGGGCAGCAACTCTAGGGTTTCTTATAACAGGTGTTGGACTTCCCTTTTTAGGTATACTAGCAATTGCTTTGTCTGGTAGTGACATTCAAACAATCGGAAACAAAGTTCATCCAAAGTTCGGTCTGATTTTTCCGATTATTTTGTATTTAACAATTGGACCATTTTTTGGAATACCACGAACAGCAACAGTGGCTTTTGAGATTGGAGTAACTCCATTTCTACCTGTTGATCTTTCAGCACAAGGATTTCCGCTTTTCATTTACACGATATTGTTTTTTGCGGTAACATTTTGGTTGGCGTTGAATCCAAGCAAATTAGTAGATCGTATTGGTAAAATGCTAACTCCAGCTCTCTTGATTATTTTAGTGATCTTAACAGCAAAAGCTGTTTTAACTCCAATGGGATCACTACAAGCACCACAGAATGACTATATAGAAGGTGCATTTTTCAAAGGCTTCCTAGAAGGTTACTTAACAATGGACACACTAAGTGCACTTGTTTTTGGAATTGTCATTGTTTCGGCAATAAAAGAAAGAGGGATTCAAGAACGAGTAGAAGTGATGAAGGTTTGTATCAAGGCTGGATTGATCGCATGTGCAGGGTTAATCTTTGTCTATGTTTCTCTTTCGTTTATCGGAGCAACAAGTGTTTCTCAAATTGGCTACCTAGACAACGGCGGGGCTATTCTCTCTGCAACAGCAAGTGCATTGTTTGGTTCGTTTGGGAAGGGAATCTTAGCACTAGCAATCACATTTGCTTGTTTAACAACAAGTGTTGGACTAGTATCTGCTTGTGGAAATTACCTATCAAAAGTGTTTCGGAGATTCTCATATAAACAGGTTATCTTCGTTTTATCTGTTTTTAGTACATGCATCGCGAACTTTGGATTATCACAGCTTATTTCTGTTTCAGTTCCATTGTTGGTTGCGCTATATCCGTTAGCGATTGTGCTTATTGTATTATCGTTTGTAGACTATGCAGTTGGGATCAAATCGAGAGTCTATGTTTTCAGCTTAATTGCTACAGCAGTTTTCAGTATAATTGACGGGTTAACTGCGGCAAGTATCGCGATTCCAGGGATGAGCCTTTTAGTAGACTACGTTCCGCTCTTTGAGATCGGACTGGGATGGTTGGTACCAGCAGTTATTGGTGCGTTAATTGGTGGAGTTATAAGAAAATAGACTTAAAAAGTAGTAATCAACCTTACAAATTAGGGAAGATTACTACTTTTTTAATTGTAATAACGTCAAATTCATGTGACATATTTAAAATTTAGCTTTTTTAAGGGTATTACTTTGAAGTAGGTAACTTTTAAACAGTTTTTCCCTCTGTATTACGTATGATAATAAACAGACTAGTTTTAGGTATTACCCCTTTTATCTTTGATTATTGGTGTTTTATCTTCGATTTTAATAGGTTTATCTCCGATTCTACAAAATTCAACAAAATTCAGCTGAAATATCCATTTAAGTTTAGATTCTGGGTTCACAGTGCTTGCCTCAAGCCAAAAGTAGGTTGCAACCAACAAAAAGCAGCTACTAATTTTATAATTAGTAGCTGCTTATATAGAATTTAAACCAACTCCAACAACGGCTCTTCCGCGTCCTTCGCAATCTTATTAACAACCTTAGAAAGTCCTTTAACACCTTTTTCTTTCTCAATCCATTTAGCCAGTGCTTTTGTTGTGCTGGCAAAGTCCTTAACAACAGTCTTGGTTAGTGGTTTGTAGAGGTTCGGGAAATCTGCCAGGAATACGTTGTGCCAGAATGTTTCGTCGCATTCTTCCCAGCTTGAAACAGGGTGTTCTAGGAAGATTTCTCTTAGATCAAATAAGCAGTTTCGATATTTTCTTAGAGTAAGATCTGATTTACCTTCTGTTTTTTCCTTGAAGAATGTCACGAAATCTCCAGCAAAGAAATTATCAACCGTTGCTGGTGTGAAACCCAACAGTTCATAGTTCGGGATATCTTCTTCTTTTACGATTGATTTTTTCTTAGCTAAAGGTGAATCGATTTTCTCGATTGAAGATGCTCGACTTTTTCCACCCGTAACAAACGGTGATAGAGGAAGGCACAATTCTCTACGTACTGAATTAAAGTCTGGTGTAACAGCGATATCCTTAAACTCATAATGAGCTTGAACATATAAGCTGTATTCTCTTTGCTGCAAGTATGCCTCAACCTCGTCCTTGCGTCCTGCTTTAACCAACTCATTAATTGATTGACCATTAAACAATGGAAGAGATTTATCTAAATCAAAACGAAGATCATGCTTTGCATAGAAAGCAAAGTACTGTGGCGTATCTTCATTCATCGAAGAAATGGTGTTGATGATTTCAACCTGGAAAGGAACGGTTTGTGTATGTGTTTCCTCGTTCACAAATGAAACAGCACCAACGCGCTCCATCATACCTTTGAATTCTTCCGCTCTTGCTTCATCTAATGTAACAAATGTAAGCTGATTTCCTTCAATTCGGATCGAGCCGTATACCGAACCCATGCGGATTGGGCCAGAAATTTCGCTATCTGAGTATTGGTGCCAGTTTTCCACCCAGTTACAAAGCTTTTGAGCTGGCTCCCATTTATCCATTACGAAAATTCCCTCGTTTTGAAAGAAAGAATCAACAGCTTCGAAATCTTCAATTGTATAGTAGGAATTGTATTGATGAATTTCTTTTGTCCCTAATTCACGTTCTTCGCCCTTAGCAATCGCAGCTAAAATCTCAGGGAAGTAATCCATAAGTATTTGCTCATGATTAAGCTCTTTTTCCTCACGAAGCTGGTCCACTTTTTTCACAGCATAGTGGAAGTTTTGTGGGCTTTCGAATTTTCGTACACCATTAAAATAGAACAGTGTATCAAAAGGCTCTAATAAAGCAATCGTTCCGTACCATGGTGCAACACTTGGCAGGTTTTCCTGCATACGGGCAACAGGGAATCTCTCATGAGTGAAAGCATCTTCGAAAAGAACACTTTTCTCTCCTGAATCGATCGCCTGTATAAGCCTTGGCTTAAGAGATGACCAAGTGTTCGCCATTTCGCGCTCATCTTCTGAAAGGCGAGACCCATTTTCATGTACAAACAACTCAATTCCACGCAGACCATTTTCAAAACGGTTAAAAAAGATCAGCCAAAAATCGAAGAACTGTTTTTCTGCCTGTTCGTTCAAAGTATGATCCGTTCTTCTTTTAAATTCCGTATGTAATTGGTATTGTTTACTTAAAGGAAGCTTCTTAGAAACAAAGTCCTTCACCTTTACAACTAGTGCATGCTTTTGCTGATAAAAGCGTTCTTCCTTTACGGCATGAAGCTGAATCACATTTTCTTTCTTCATGCAGCACTTTTTATATTTTTTTCCGCTCCCACAAGAACACGGATCGTTACGTCTTAATTCCAATTTCATCACCTATCATTCTTTTCTAAATGTATCTTCTGTGGATGTCCTAGTAACAATCTTATAACAAATTTGTGATTCTATCTACCTTCTGCGACGTTCGTATGTATACCAAGTGTGATTTTAGTGGAAAGATGGGATAGGATCAAGTGTCTTGAACTGAAAACTTTTTAATAGAACAATGAAACTTTCAAGAATGGCGATACGTACTAAATAGTAGGAATCATAAACTA
This sequence comes from Metabacillus sp. B2-18, assembly GCF_021117275.1. NCBI lineage: Bacteria > Bacillati > Bacillota > Bacilli > Caryophanales > Bacillaceae > Metabacillus > Metabacillus sp. B2-18. The sequence continues at coordinate 4,678,157 of NZ_CP088245.1, read as the reverse complement.
TAGGAGACGATTAACATGAATCAATTTGTCAATTTTTTCATACAGTCCACCACTGCGTTTGTATCAACGGGTGCGATCTGGATGGTCAGCTTTTTTCCACTGGATCAAACGTACCTTATGTCGAGTGCCTATGCGTTGGGGGGAGGGGCCATTGCCTTTGCCGGAACAAAAGCACTAACAACTCAACGCTTTTTAAAACAAAACCAACTTTCAAGAAAAGAGTACAAATATATTCATCATCATTTAAAGGAAGCAGATAAAAAAATAAAACGTCTTCGCAAAACATTTTTTACGATCCGATCAGTTTCTTCCATTAAACAAAATATCGAACTGTATCGTGTTGTGAATCGTATTTATTCGATTACAAAAAAAGAGCCGAAGCGTTTTTACCTAGCCGAGCAGTTTTACTATTCTCACTTAGACTCGCTCGTTGAGTTAAGCGAAAAATATGCATTCTTAGTTTCACAGCCGAAAAAGAACCGTGAATTATCTCACTCTCTAGATGAAACGCGTGACACGATTTCCAAGCTTTCAGAAAAACTGGAGAAGGATTTACACGATGTTTTGTCTAAAGATATATCTCAGTTGAACTTCGAACTAGATGTTGCAAAACTTTCAATTAAAAAATAGTAGGAGGCCATCCCAATGAAAAGCGAATTAGATCAGCTGCTTGCCAATCCATTTGGCGAAGAAGAGCTACAAATAAATGAAGTAAAAACAGAGCAAGGAGAACCAAAGCAGGTGAAGCTTATTGACGTTTTACCTGAAGAAAACCGCCAAAAGGCAATTCAGCTTGCTGAGCAAATTGATCCAAAAAACCAACAAGCGATTTCATTATATGGATCACAGGCACAATCAAAGCTATTAAACTTTTCACACTCGATGTTGGATCATGTTCAGAAAAAAGACACCGGTGAAATTGGCGAAATTATCGGTGACTTAATGAAGAAATTAGAGCAAGTAAGCCCTGATGCTCTAAAACCAGAAAAACGTGGACTGATTTCTAAGGTGTTTGGAAAACTATCAAACTCCGTCCAGGAAGTATTAACAAAATACCAAAAAACAGGTGTGCAAATCGATCGCATTAGTGTGAAACTGGATCATGCAAAAACGGGTTTGTTAAAGGACATCACGGTTCTTGAGCAGCTTTACGAACAAAACAAAGAATACTTTCATGCGCTGAACGTCTACATCGCAGCGGGCGAATTAAAAATAGAAGAGCTCGAAACAAAACTAATCCCAGAACTGAAGAAAAAAGCAGAAGCCACACAAGACCAAATGGCGTTTCAAGAGGTAAACGACCTCATGCAATTTGCCGACAGATTAGAAAAACGTACACATGACCTTGTGTTAAGCAGACAAATCACGATGCAAAGCGCCCCGCAAATTCGCTTAATTCAAAGTGCAAACCAAGCGTTGGTTGAAAAAATTCAATCATCCATTACAACGGCTATACCGTTGTGGAAAAACCAAGTGGCCATTGCCTTAACTCTACTGCGCCAAAAAGATGCGGTAGAAGCGCAGAAGCTTGTGTCTAAAACAACAAATGATTTACTTCTGAAAAATGCTGAAATGCTGAAAGTGAACACAATTGAAACAGCCAAAGAAAACGAACGAGGACTAGTAGATGTGGATACATTGAAAAAGGTTCAAGACCACTTAGTGTCTACTCTAGAAGAAACACTCCGTATCCAAGCGGAAGGGCGTGCGAAGCGACTGCAGGCAGAGCAGGACCTTGCGCTGATGGAGACGGATTTGAAGAAAAAGCTGGCGGGGATGTAAGATTGTTTATAAACAGATAGGGCTGGCCTAACCAAGCCCTATTTTTTTAGGTGCATAACAAGCAGATAAAAAGCAATAGATTCGTATAGAAATCTCGTAATTTCACATGTGAACACTCTCCGGGGAGTGTATCCTCAAATGAACAAGTGAGGTGAATAAAGAATGGAAATGTTTTCTAAGGATCACCGATTTTTTTCGAATAAACTCCCAAATTGGGCAGTTGGTGCTCATGTAACGCTTATTTTATTTTTACTGCTTTTAGGTCTAGGGATTACCTACCTTGCGTTTACAGTAGCGTTGGGAAGCAGTCTTGGCTCTTTTCTCTTATTATTGTTTGCCGCTCTAATTATTTTATTTTTAGCTCTATTTGGATATAAAAATTTAAGAAAATACCTGGATTATGCAATAAAAGTAGAACTTCGTGATGATGGCTATTATTATAGTTTTCATAATAAAAAAACAAGAAAAACAGAGGAAATCCTATTACCTTATCAAAAAATCGATTATGTTCTTATTGGAAAAAGCTATATTTTATTGCCGAAGAATGAACAAACTTTAGATGGAATTAAACCAAGATTGAAAAAGGTCGCGCAAGCAAAATTATATATTAAAGGAAGCAGTACCTTAGAAAAGGAAGAAGTATTAACGTTTAAAATTGGCCATAACGAAATGTTTGATGAATGGGTTCGTGTTTTTAGAGAAAATCAGGTGCCTCTTTATCATACTGAATTATCATTAAATAAGACTCCAAATACATCAGAGGCCATTGCGGGAATTCCTAAGCAAGAATATGAAGGCACATTATCGTTTACCATAGGCGATATTATTAGTGATTTTGCTAAAGATGATGTGTATTTAACAGAAGAAATTAAAATGAGATTGGAGAAAAGCAGGAAAAGGAGACATTCCTACAGTGTTTTTATAGCTCTCGTTCAAATACCAATGGTTAGTCTGTGGTTTCCACACTTTCCAATTGAAGATGGATTTTTTAGTTCAATTGACATGCTTCCATGGTTATTAACACTAATAGCATTATTCATTGTAAACGCAGGGAATCGTAAATGGTATAAACCGCTATTGGATGGATTTTTAGTGGTTCTGGCTATAAACATTGGAACATTACTTTCAACAAATCAAACAGAAGAATTCAGTGAAGCTGTTTTAAGTTACAACTTAATGGTCACCATCTTCTTTTTGGCGGGCAGTTACCTATATATGTTTAGTAGGTGGTTGTGGGGGAAGTTTAGATAGGTTTGTGGTGCCTGTCACTCCTCGAAATTTGTCGAACAAAAAGCCCTGTGTCACTACCAAACACAGGGCTTTTCTAATTCCGCACAATCGACAGTGCTTTCTCCAAGATTTCTGACTTTCGCAATTCTTTCTGCTCCATGTATTTATCTTTGAACTCTTCAGCCTCAGCCAAGTTATAGCCGTTTGAGACGAGCTCCTTAGACATCTCTTCATAAAGAGCCTTAAATGCAGCTTCTGTTTCATTCTCAATCTTTTGACCTTCATCGGCGTATTTTTTATAAAGGTCTTTAAGGGAGACATCGCCAGCTTCTGAAAAATCTTGGTAATCATTTTTTACTTCATTGAACAAAGCATCAATTTTCTCATTCGTTTTTGCTTCCAAATCCTCGAACTTCTGCTGATAACGAGCTTTAATTTCTTCAACAGAGCTAACCTCAACATGACCAATTCTTGTAGGGTTAAAAACAGTCTGACCAGGAACGTCTAATTCCTTCACAATTTGCCTTTGAGGTGTGTGACTCGTTGGTGACTCCTTTCCATCATCCAACACATATTTACTACCCAGATATAAAATAACCAAAAGAATAAATGCAAAAATCGTAATCCTTCTCATATCAATCATCATCAAGCCTCCTTCCATTTCTCCATCTTGGTCACTTTTCAAAACTTATAAACACATCATGGATAAAATTAACAGGATACGCTAAGATAACGGAAGAGGCGTTAAATAGAGGAGGCTGGAAACATGAAATTTGATTTACATACACATCACGAGCGCTGCGGACATGCACTTGGAACAATAGAGGATTATGTGAAGCAGGCGATTGATTATGGCTTGAATTATATTGGGATTTCTGATCACACTCCGTATTTTCACAGTGACGAGGATCAGCTGTACCCAGGTATTGCAATGGCGAAAAGTGATCTTGTCAATTATGTAGAGGAAGTTCTTCATTTAAAAGAAAAATATCAAGATAAAATTCATGTGCTACTAGGGATGGAAAGTGATTTTTTTCCGGATCATTTCAACATTTATCGTGAACAGCTCCTTAAGCATCCGTTTGATTACATAATCGGTTCCATTCACTATGTACACGATGTGAATATTTTTAAAAAAGGTCGCTGGGAAGGGTTAACGTCGCAGGAGCAGGTTGAGGTAAAGGATGAGTATTATCGACTCATTCAGCAGTCAGCTAAAAGCGGCTTCTTTCAGGTTTTAGGTCATATTGACGCGATGAAAGGCTATTATCCTGAGTTTTCTGCGATCGAAACAAAGATGATTGATTCAACTTTAGAAGTTATCGGTCAAGAGGATGTGGCGATTGAAATCAACACGTCGGGGAAAACAAAGTATTGTGGTGGCTGGTATCCGTCTGATGAAATTTTAGAAAGAGCCCTACATTATAATGTGAAAGTAACATTCGGTTCCGACGCTCACAAGCCTGAGCGAATTTGCGATGAGTTTGAGCTTGTTCAAAAAAGACTGAAAGAAATTGGCTTTAAAGAGTGGGCTTATTTTGTGGGGAAAAAGCGATTTTTAACAAGCTTATAATGATTATCCATTTGTGTATCATTTTTCAGTGAAAAGGAGCTAAAAGCATACGTGAAAAAGGGATGCGAATGCTTTTGGGTGGATGGGCAGGATTAAACCATTCGGAAGATCCAAAAAAAGGAAAAAGTGAGTTCTTAAGTGGATAATATTGTAAAAAATGTCCGTTTGTGAATCGTTTTTGAGTGAAAAGGAGCTAAAAACATACGCAAAAAAGGAATGCGTATGCTTTTACGTGGATGGGCAGGACTAAACCATTCGGAAGATCCAAAAAAAAGGGAAAAGTGAGTTCTTAAGTGGATAATATTGTAAAAAATGTCCATTTGTGTATCATTTTTCAGTGAAAAGGAGCTAAAAGCATACGCAAAAAAGGAATGCGTATGCTTTTGCATGAGTGGGCAGGACTATTCCATTCGAAAGATCCAAAAAGGGAAAAATGATCTTAAAAGTGAGTTTAAGCGTAAATGTTATTATAGGATGTTAATCGTAGGAACTGCCCTACATACAAAAAATGACCATCAAAAATTGTGCAGTTGATGGCCATTTTCGAATTTATAGTGTCAAATCACGTTTCTTTTTATCTTTACTAAAAAACCTCTTCACAATCAAAAACACCGCAGCAATGGCAGCATACACGAGGAACAACGCAATATAGCCCCATAAACCAACAACCGCATCTATAAATTCCATATTTCCCCGACTTGTAATAGCCTGCTGAATTTCAATGGCGAAGACAAGCACGAACATAAAGGTTAATGTATAAATAAACGCAACAAGATGCAGGCCGAATGGAAGCTTTGCCAGCCATTTTGTGAAAAGATAAACAACGGCAAACGTGCCAATCCCAATAAAGCCCATAATCCAAAAATGCATATCTTTATCGGTCATCTGAAGTCCGAGCATATCGTTAATCAAAACAATTAATATGTCATGAATGGAATTAACGATGTCAACGAGAAATAAAATAGCATCCTTCATTCCGTCACACTACTTCCTTAAAAAATTCAAATCCGTCTTATACTATGTTAGATCCAGATGAAAATTGCAATAAGCCTCGTACCTTATTTTTTAAATTCCCGTTGCAATTCTTTTTCAATCTCATCATTAGGTACAACTTCTTTTTTATCAGCGCCAAGGTGTTTGATGATCATATTTAATTGATAGTTTATTTTTGAGAGTCTGTATATGACATATAGCACAATAAGGATACAAACAATGGTCAGGAAGTCTCCAAACGTTAACTCCATCGGTTTTCCCCCTTTTAAATCAGTTCACCACCCATAATACCATAATTATCCATAAAAATCCCTCCATCCAAAGACATAAAGAATATCTCACCACCCCTCATCATACTCTGTATTAGACAGGCAGAGAGGTGTCCAAAATGCGTAGACGTTCTTCAAGTAAGCTGCCGATTATTTTGATCGGTCTTGTGGTAGTCGTAGGTGGGTTTTTCCTAGTTCGCTTGATCTCAGGCTTTGGAGCGAATGATCCTGAAGATGTCGTGAAGGCTTTTTATGAGTATGAGCAAGAGGGTGACTTTGGTAGTGCATGGGAGCTTTTTCATCCGAGCATGCAGGCGCGGTTTACGAAAAACAGCTATGTGACGGAACGTTCGCATATTTATATGAGCCATTATGGGGTGACGACTTTTTCATATGATGTAGACGGGGAAGAAGAGGTCGAGAATTTTAAAATGGCTAAGGATGCTGAGACGTTTCCAACTGCTTTCAAGATGACGGTGAGTCAAACGTTTAAAAGTAAATTCGGGACGTTTACGGTGAAGCAGGATGTGTATGCCGTTTTACATGAGGAAGTGTGGAAAGTCGTGTGGGAGTATAAATAAAAAAAGTCCTTCGGGTGAAGGACTTTTTTAATAACCGCTAAAACCATTCAGGACAAAGAAAATACCGACAGCAAACAGCAGAATCACGAGAATGATTAAGATGATCGAGATAATTAAAATAATCCAGCCTGCCACTTTACGTCCAGTCTTAATTAAATAAATACCAAGCACGATCGGCCCGAAGATAAATCCTAAAATCCCCCAAAGCCAAGGGTTGCGGTTATGCTTTGGTGCATCGATTGCTAAGTAAATCGCGATTGCTATAGAAAGTATAAATCCAAATGAAAATTCCATTTTTAAATTCCCCCTTTACATACTATATCCTTAAAGAATATGGAATTAAACCAAAATTATGCATGGCAAAAGGCAGCCCGTTAAAAGGCTGACCTTTCGTTAGTTTGTACTTGCTGTATTACTTGAGATCTCAAGATGATCCTTTAGTTGCTGAGATAAAGCCAGGCGTTCTTCTTCAGGGACGATATAATAATATACGCCATTAATTTTATCGCCTGATCCCTTCACCTGATATTGAGTTAGGTTTTTGCTTGCTGCTTTATAATTTGCTTGGATGTCCCACATTTGATCGAAAGTTAAGTTGGTTGTGACATTATTACGGACAACATTGAACATGTCTCCGAATTTTGTGATGGACGTGATATTCGCTCCTTTTTTCATAACACCTTCGATTACCTGTCTTTGTCGATCTTGACGACCAAAGTCTCCGCGAGGATCTTCATAGCGCATACGTGTATAAGCTAATGCTTTTTCTCCGCTTAAAGTTATTGTTCCTTTAGGGAAATCAAAGCCATCGTATGAAAAATCTAATGTGTTGTTAACCTCAACACCGCCCACAGCATCAACAGTATCCTTAAAGCTTTCCATGTTAATTTTAACGAAATAATCTACAGGAACATCAAGGAAGTTCTCAACCGTATTTAGTGCCATTTCTGTACCACCAAACGCATAAGCGTGGTTAATTTTATCTTGAGTACCTTTACCGATAATTTCCGTTCTAGTATCACGTGGAATGCTGACCATTTGAGTTGAATTTGTATTTGGGTTAACGGTCATTAAAATTAAAGAGTCAGATCGGCCTCTATCTCCTTCTCGTTCATCAACACCCATTAGTAGGATTGAGATTGGATCTTTTTCAGTGAAGACAACTTCTTCCGTTCTTTTTTTAGATACTTTTCGATCTATGTCTTCATGGATGCTTGCAACAGTATCGGCAGCTGATTGGAAAATATAGTAGGCATAGCCTCCAATGCTAATTGCTAATAAGCCAATGATGCTAAGTGAAATCCAAAGCCATTTTCGTTTCTTTTTCTTTGTTTCACGCATATCTATGTTCATCCTTTTTATTTTAAAATTTAATACTAACGAAATTATATGGCTGATTAAGGATTTAGACAATCTTTTTTTGTCAAAAATTGTTTCCAATTACCTAGATTTTTGGAAGTTCTTTGTAGAAATCTATCAAATTGTGTATAATTTTACTAAGTAATTTTTGTAAAATGGGGGTAAAGAAATTGAAACGATTCACAGTTGTTCTTACGCTTTTAATTTGTGTTGCTGGAATCATTGTAGGAAACCTACATTGGAATAATAAAATCTCCGCTAAAACAGGAAAATTCACAAATCAAAAAACGGAGGTAGAAGTGGTTGAAAAAAAACCAGTTGAGGAGGAGGAACCTGAGTTTCTCGAAGCCTCTAAGCATCTACCAAAGGAATTACAAGAAAAAATAAAGAAATCAACTGCTTCTAATGAAGCAATCAACCTTATTATTTTTGGTTCAGTTGAATCAGATGATACATGGTCTGAAAAAATTAAAAATGAAATTTTGGAACATTATGGTGAAAAGGTCTTTAATATCTCGATCGTTTCAACTGGTGATAAAACGACTTTAGATATAATAAATGATAAGACATATGAAGAACTGAACTCTAAAGCTGACGTTATCCTATTTGAACCTCCGATGTTAAAGGATAATGGAGTTGTTGGTATTGATAACACGTTAGAAAATGTTCAAACGATCATTGATTCATGGAAAGAAGCAAACAATGAGCTAATTCTAATGGTGCAACCTCCAAACCCTATATACGGGGCAACGTATTATCCGCAAGAGGTTACGCAGCTGAAAGATTATATTGAAAGTAAAGACATTGTTTATTTAAATCATTGGGAAAACTGGCCTGACTTAAATGACATCAAAATGAAAGAGTACATAACAGCAAATGGAAGTCCTAATGATAATGGAAACAAAGTTTGGGCAGACTATCTAATCAATTATTTTATTGCAACAAATTAAGGTTATTTTTTTCTCGTGTTTGACTATATAGTTGTTAGACGCGACTAGTTAAAATAAGTTTCACAAATTTATCATATTTTCTTTTCGAATTTACAGATTCCAATAGTAGGATGGATAGGAATGTTGTATAGTTTCTTAGGGGAACGGCTACAAAAAGAAGAGCAGGTTCGAAGTGTATGATGACGAACCTAGCTTAACCAGCCGGTGAAAAAATATTCTTGAGATCTAAAGAACAATTTTTCATTACCTTTATGTGTTAAGCACTTTTTTAACAATAAGTGAATGAAAAGAGCTCAGGTTACCTACATTAATAAGTAATTGTAGGACTTCTGTCTCTGATCTGCTATGACAAAAGAGAAGACAAATTGAGGATTATTTATCCAGTAATTCTAAATGTTCTTGTTGACCTTTTGCGTTCCAAGTGATATTTTTTTTTATGATGATTTGTTAATAAAAGTGTTTGAACTATATGAGTACCACTAGAAGGTTCTCTATTTTTTTGATAGCCATGTTTTTAGTATTTGAGGTGATAAGGATGGCAATAAATCGAGCAGAGTCAACAATATTTCAAACAAGTTCATATCAACGAGTAGCCGTAATACCGAAGGAAACAGTATATAACTTATATTTAAAACGTATATTTGACATTCTAGTTGCTAGCATTGGCTTAATCTTCGCTACCCCTATTATTTTAATCACAATGTTGTTGATTAAACTGGAATCACCGGGGAAGGCATTGTTCTTTCAAGAGCGTGTTGGTTACAAAGGGGAAAACTTCCATGTTATTAAACTGCGCTCGATGAGATCAGATGCTGAGAAGAATGGTGCTCAGTGGGCAAGTAAAAATGACCCCCGCGTTACAAAAGTGGGAGCATTTATTCGTAAAACACGTATTGACGAGTTACCGCAATTGTTCAACGTGATTAAAGGGGACATGAGCTTAATCGGTCCTCGTCCAGAAAGACCTGAATTCACAGAGGAATTTGAGCGTGACATTCCAGGCTTTAAAATGCGTTTATTAGTCAAGCCGGGCTTAACTGGCTGGGCACAGGTGAATGGCGGGTACGACATTACACCAAAAGAAAAATTGGAATATGATTTAATTTATATAAAAAACATGGGTTTATTATTAGATTTAAACACGGCGATTAAAACAATAAGAGTTATCTTTACAGGTGAAGGTGCAAGGTAGTAGATTTAGGAGGACATCTCTCGTATGAAGGTTCTTGTAACTGGCGGATGTGGATTTATCGGTTCACATATCGTCGATAAGTTAATCAAAGAAAAACATGATGTATATGTGGTTGATAACCTAGTGTCAGGGCACAAGAAAAATCTTGATTCAAAAGTGCAAATGATGGATTGTGACATCAACAGCGATTTGATGGAAAAAGTAATCCAAGATTTTCAACCTGAAGCAATTATTCATCAAGCTGCACAGGTGAGTGTGGCTCATTCAATAAATGATATATTGTACGATGAAAACGTAAATATACGTGGCACAGTAAATTTAATCGATCTGGCTAGAAAGTATGGAGTGAAGAAAATGGTGTTTGCATCATCTGCAGCTGTTTACGGAAATCCTGTTTCGCTTCCAGTCGATCTTACTCATCCGACTAACCCATTATCTCCATATGGGGTTTCAAAGCTGTCGGTTGAATATTATTTAAAAATGGCTAGTCAAACATTTGGACTAGATTACACCATTTTGCGTTATGCTAACGTATATGGGCCTCGCCAGGATGCACACGGTGAAGGTGGAGTTATTGCGATTTTTTCTGATTGCTTAGCAAATGGAATAGCTCCAACAATCTTTGGTGACGGTGAGCAAACAAGAGACTTTGTTTATGTAGAAGACGTTGCTTCTGCAAATGTTCGTGCATTAACAATGGGTCATAATCAAACATTGAATGTATCTTCTGGAGAGGAAATTACTGTGAACAAGCTTTTTGAAACAATGCAAGAAGCGGCAGGAACTTCTTTGGAAGTCAATTATAAAGAAGAACGAAGCGGAGATATCCGTAAGAGTGTCCTTTGCAACAAGGTGACGAAGGAACAGTTAAACTGGAATCCAAAAACATCACTACTTCAAGGACTACAAAATACATTAAATTTTTATAAGTAAACTATATCTCCCGTCTTGACGAACCTATCCATAGATAGGAGTGGCGGGAGTTTTTGTCGTAGTTCGAAAAAACGAAACTAGTTGAATTGAGGGACGAAATAGATGAAGCACATTCTCGTGTACTTTCCATATGAACTGCAAAAAAATCCGAAAAGCGGATCAGGTGTAAGGCCAAAACGAATTGTTGAAGCATTTAAGCAATATTGTGAAGAAGAAAACCATGAGTTAGTTGTGATCTCAGGGACAACGTCAGAAAGACAAGCTGCAATCGAACATTATCATGCGCGTAACGATTACCATAATGCCCTTTTCTGTTACATGGAAAACAGCACAATGCCATACTGGTTCACGGATCCGGATCGTAAGCCTAAGAACGTAAAGCTAGACAGCGGTTTCTGGAATACATTGAAGCAGCACAATATTCCGATCAGCTTGTTTTACCGAGATGTGTATTGGAAGTTCGATGATATGTATGTACCGCCAAAAGGAATTAAGTTTCTACGCTACTTAATGAGACAAGTTTATAAGCAGGAGTTAAAAACATATCAGAAATACGTTGACCTTTTATATCTCCCTTCATTAGAAATGAACAAATATGTGGGCTGGCAGGGTGAAGTAAGTGAGCTGCCTCCTGGAATGGAGAAAGTAGAAAAAAGAAACAACATTCCATTAAAGCTAGAAAAGCCATACCAAGCAGTTTTCGTCGGTGGAATTAGTGATCAAGTTGGGATGCTAATGCTTCTTGAAGCATTTAAAGTGCTAAACGAAAATGATCATGTGATTAATCTTGAATTAGTCTGCCGTGAAAATGAGTACACTAAATATCAAGAAATGCATAAGTACGAACAATATAATTGGTTAAAGGTGAGTCATTTATCAGGAGACCAACTAATCGAAATATACGACCGGTCCCACTTGGCGTTAATTCCAAGGGAGAAAAATGCCTACCATGATTTCGCGGTTCCTGTTAAATTGTTCGAATACCTTTCACACCACCTGCCTGTTGCGGCAACAGATTGTGATGCTCAAGCAAGGCTTTTAAAGGAAGAAGGCTTCGGCGTTGTGTCAACAGTGGATGCGGCTGAATACGGAAAGGCAATTCTCGACCTTTTGCAGCCTGACACATACAATCAAACAAAGCAAAACATCGAGCTAAAAGCTTGGGAAAACCATAGCTGGTATGCAAGAGTTCGCAAAGTGGCAAACGATATGTTGCGCATAAAAGAAGGGAGGAGCTAAGAGATGAAGATTGCCGTCTTAGGACCAGCAAGCAATGTACACACAAAAAAGTTCCTTGATTACTACAACAAACAAGGCTTTGACATCATCAACATTAGCTTTGACAGCCACAAGGATGATCAAGATCGTTCACATTGGAAAAACGTCAAAACGCGCTACCTTAATGTAGGTTCAAATAAATTAACGTACTTTTTAACGGTATCAACTCTTAAGAAAATATTAAAAGAGGAAAAACCGGATATTCTTCATGCTCACTATGTATCGAGCTATGGAGTAATCGGGGCACTGGCGAATTATCACCCGTATGTGATATCAGTTTGGGGAATGGATATTTTTGACTTCCCAAAAGAAGGTGCTTTAAATACATATATGGTAAAATATGCATTGAAAAGAGCAGACATGATTGGCTCAACCAGTGAAGTCATGAAGGTGGAAACTGCTAAGTATACAGACAAGAGTATTGAAGTGACTCCATTTGGTGTGAACCTTGATGTGTTTAAGCCGAATGAAGTACGTACCGAATCGGACAAGGTCAACTTCGGTATTGTGAAAACGATGACAGAAAAGTACGGTATTCGTTACCTGTTACAAGGGTATGCTCTTTTTAAGGAGCAAGTGGACGAGGCAACGTATAAGAACACCCACCTCACCATTGTTGGGGGAGGTCCAAAGCTTGAGGAATATCAGAATTTGGCTCAAGAGTTAAACATCGCCGACCAAACAACCTTCACAGGAAAAATTCCGCATGACCAAGTCCCGAACAAAATCAACGAGTTCGATGTGTTCTTTGTGCCATCCACTCTTGATAGTGAAAGCTTTGGAGTTGCGGCTGTTGAAGCTCAAGCCTGTGAGGTTCCGGTTGTTGTTGCAAATGTTGGGGGCCTGCCTGAGGTTGTTTTAGATAAGCAAACTGGCTTCGTCATCCCAACAAAGGATGCACAAGCGATCGCAGACAAAATGATTTATTTCAATAACAACCCTGAAGAAGGCAAAAAGATGGGGAAGCTTGGGCGCGAGCATGTGTCAAAGCATTATCAATGGGAGGAAAACGCTGCTTATATGGTTTCCCTCTATCAAAAGAATTTATTATAGAAGGAAGGGAAAAGCGTGGACAAGCCATTAGTATCAATCATCACACCTTCTTACAATAGTACAAAGTTTATCCCGGCAACGATTGAGTCTGTCCTCTCGCAAACCTATCAAAACTGGGAAATGCTGATTGTGGATGACTGTTCAAAGGATGAATCAAGAAAAGTCATCCGAGAGTACACAGAAAAAGATGACAGAATCAAGTTAATAGAGTTAACAGAGAACAGCGGTGCTGCTGTTGCACGTAATACGGCGATTAAAGCAGCTAAAGGAAAGTACGTTGCTTTCTTAGACAGTGATGATTTATGGGTGCCTACAAAGCTCGAAAAACAAATCGAGTTCATGGAAATCAATGATTACACGTTTACATATTCGAAGTATCAGTTAATGGACGTTGACGGCAATAAGCTCGACCGCGTGATTGATGTCCCAAGGAGTATCGATTATAACGGTCTACTAAGCAATACGATCATCGGTTGCTTAACAGCCGTTGTGAATATAGAAAAAACAGGTCCAATCGAAATGCCGAACATTCGAACAAGACAAGACTTCGCTCTATGGCTTTCGATTTTAAAACGAGGCATCAAAGCACATGGCCTTCAAGAGGTATTAGCCTATTACCGATTGGTACCGGGCTCAATTTCTAGTAACAAAGTAAAAGCTGCAAAACAAACATGGAAAGTATATCGAGAGGTTGAAAAGCTCGGGCTACTTCGCTCAATGTTTAGTTTTACCGGCTATGCGTTGAATGCAGTTAAAAAAACGTATTTGAAATAGGGGAGGAAATACCATGAAAGTACGTAAGGCGATTATCCCTGCAGCAGGGTTAGGAACAAGATTTTTACCAGCAACAAAAGCACAACCAAAGGAAATGCTACCAATCGTAGATAAGCCAACAATTCAATATATTATTGAAGAAGCAGTTGCATCAGGTATTGAAGACATCATGATCGTTAGCGGCCGTGGTAAGCGCGCAATCGAAGATCATTTTGATAAATCATATGAGTTAGAGGAAACACTAGCTAAAAAGGGTAAAGACAAGGTTCTTGCGGAAGTTCAAGAGATTTCAAACCTTGCAAACATCCACTACATCCGTCAAAAAGAGCCAAAAGGTCTTGGTCATGCAATCAACTGTGCAAGCCGTTTTATCGGAAACGAGCCTTTTGCCGTGCTTTTAGGGGATGATATTGTAAAATCAGATGTTCCTTGTACAAAGCAATTAATTGATATGTACGAAAAATATGAGTGCTCTGTTGTGGGTGTACAGCCTGTACCTGATGAAGATGTATCGAAATACGGGATCATCGCTCCTAAGCAGGACCAGCAAAAGCCAGGAGTGATTACAGTCGACTCTTTAGTAGAAAAGCCTGCTAAGGAAGATGCACCATCAAACTATGCCATCATGGGTCGTTACATCTTAACTCCAGACATCTTTAACATTTTAGATGATCTACCAGCAGGAGCTGGCGGAGAAATTCAATTAACAGACGCATTAAAAATCTTAAACGACATTCAATCAGTTGTAGCGTACCCATTCACAGGTGTTCGCTATGATGTAGGAGATAAATTCGGCTTTATTAAAGCATCTGTTGACTTCGCTCTACAACGCGATGATTTAAAGGATCAAGTATATGAGTACTTAAAAGAGGTAGTCAGCAAAGATAATGGAGGTCAATAAAATGCAAATTGCGGTAGTAGGAACAGGCTATGTAGGGCTTGTTACCGGCGTATGCCTATCCGATATCGGCCATAACGTCACATGTGTAGACATTGACGAATCAAAAGTAGAACGAATGAAACAAGGCATCTCGCCAATTTTTGAACCAGGCTTAGAAGAGCTTATGGTAAAAAACTATGAAGCGGGCCGTCTGAACTTTACAACAAAGCACGCGGAAGCTTTCAATGACGCACAAGTAGTTTATATTGCGGTAGGAACTCCTCAGCGTGAAGATGGTACGGCAGATCTGCGCTTCATTGAGCAGGTGGCAAAAGATATTGCCCAGAACCTACAAAATGATGCAGTTGTTGTTACAAAGAGCACAGTACCAGTTGGAACTAATGAAAAGGTGAAGAGAATTATCCTTGAGTACTTAACGAAAGACGTAAACGTTGAGGTAGTCTCTAACCCAGAATTCCTTCGTGAGGGCTCTGCCGTGTCGGATACGTTTAATGGTGACCGTATTGTTATTGGAGCAGACTCAGAGCAAGCAGCAGCTATTATAGAAGAAGTAAACAAGCCATTTGGTATTCCTATCTATAAAACAGATATCCGCAGTGCTGAAATGATCAAGTATGCATCAAACGCATTCCTTGCTACAAAGATCAGTTTCATTAACGAAATTTCAAACCTTTGTGAAAAATTAGGCGCAAATGTAAGTGATGTTGCAAAAGGTATGGGAATGGACGATAGAATTGGGAATAAATTCTTGCAGGCAGGAATAGGCTATGGAGGGTCATGTTTTCCGAAGGATACAAACGCGCTTGTCCAAATCGCAAGCTTCGTTGAGCATGAGTTTAATTTATTAAAATCTGTAATCCAGGTTAACAACGAACAACAGCGTTTACTCCTTAAGAAAGCAAAGGAACGTTTTGGTTCACTGGAAGGCAAAACAGTTGCATTACTTGGTCTTGCATTTAAACCAAACACAGATGATATGCGTGAAGCAGCTTCAATCACTTTAGCTCATGAACTAGTGCAGGAAGGGGCTAAAGTCGTAGGCTACGATCCAATCGCCATGGATAATGCGAAGAACCTACTACCAGCAGAAACGATCTACACAAATTCAGCAGAAGAAGCTGTGAAGATGGCAGATGTTGTTTTCATCGTGACCGAGTGGGATGAAATCAAAAACATCAAATTTGTCGATTATGTGAACTGGTTAGAGGTTCCGGTTATTTTTGATGGACGAAACTGCTATGATTTAGAAGAAGCGGCAAAATATAAGGTAGAATATCACTCAATTGGAAGAAAATCCATTAATAATTTATCTTAAAAAAGCCTAAATAATTGCAACCTTATGTCGATAATATTGGTGTAAGGTTGTTTTATACATGCTATTCAAATAAAATATATTTTGAGTAGTGATACATCTTACCTAGCACTTACCATAGTTAACATAGTTTAATATTTTAATGAAATATTAAATTACAATTATTTGGAAAATAAAAATAGTCGAAAGTACTAGAATTTTTCCGAGTTATGTTATATTATTGGTAATGTATTCATCTGGGAGAAAGAGTTTCATAAATTAGAAGAAATTAACTAAAAAAATAGTTGAATTTTCTACTAGAATATGAAATAATTTCTAAATGTACAGGAGAATATAGCTAGAATAGTTAGTAGATTAATAGGGATTTAGCTATACACCTATATCTCCTATTGATAAAAACAATAATTTTTCAAAACTCGAAAGGGGAACACACACAATGTCTAAAAAGAAAGTCGCAAAGTTTGGTTTAACAGCTGCTGCAGCTGTAACAACTGTTGTTGCTGCTAACCCAGCTGGAGCTGCTGCTGCATCTTCAGTAGAACAAGCAGTAGTACAAGCAAGCACAAATGCAAAAGCATTAACAAAATTCTACGGTAACACTGATCTTACTGTATCTGCTGAATTCACAGCAGCATTCAATTCAGCTAAAAAATCTATCGCTAATGCAAAAGCTCAAGTAGCTGCATTCTCTGGTAAAGAGAAAGCTTACTATGAAGCAACTCTTGCACAAGCAACTGAATTACAAACTTACGCTGCTCGTTACATCGATGCAGTAAACATCTTATCTGGTGAACTTGCTGATGCTACTGAAGCTTTACAAGCTGACGTTGAAGCTGGCGAAATCACTGCTGAAGTTGTTGAAAACTACAACACTCTATCTGCTGCAATCAAAAAAGCAGAAAGAACAATCGGTAAAGTTCGTGGAGAAGCTGTTCGTGAAGCATTCAAAGCAGATTTCTTATTAGATGCTAAACTTGCTCGTGAGTCAGTAATCTATGAAGTTTCTCAATTCAACCTATTAACTCAAATCAACGCTAACATCGCAGCTGGAAACACTGCTAATGTTGAAGCTGATTTAGCTAAATTAGATCGTTTAAAAGAGCGTGCTGTTGAAATCAAAGAAGCTGGTAAAGCTCTTTACCCAGACCGCACTGACGTATACCCAGCTCTTCCAGAAATCGAAGCACAATTACGCACAACTGAAGCTGCAACTGTTGTAGCTTACGAAGAGACTTTAGCTCCTGCAGTTAAATCTGTAAGTGCGATTAACGTTAATAAACTTCAAGTAACATTCAGCAAAGCAGTTGAAGGTGCTAAATTTGAAGTTAAACGTGGAACTGTAACTGAAGATGTTAAAGTAACTTGGAATGAAGCTAAAACAATCGCTACACTAGAAAAAACTGCTGGTAGCTTCTTAGCTGGAGACTACACAGTTGCTGTAACTGGTGTTGAAGGTTTAGAAAATGCTTCTAACACTGTAAAAGTTGAAGCTGAAGAAATTAAAGATGTTGTAATTAATACTTCATCACTTCAAAAGTCATCAACTGCTCCAATCTCAGTTGATTTCATTAATCAATATGGACAGAAAGCAACTATCTCTGCAAATGATAGCAAATTAACTGTTGCAGCTTACAATAAGACTGCTGGTTCAACTGTGAACCAAGTGGCTGGCCAGTTCCAATTGAATGCAAACTCTGCAACTCTTAAAGATGAAGTTGTATTAACAGTTATGTACAACGGAATCAGCAAATCTAAAACTTTAACAGTTGTAAACGCAGCGACTGTAGGTTCTGTAAGCCTTGGAGAAGCAGTTCTTCCAACTGGAAAAACAATGTTCACTCCATCTGGAACAAAAGATATTGAATTAAAATATACTGCTAAAAACACACTTGATGAAGAATATAAGCTTGCTTCTTCTGACCTTTCTAGTGGGGCTGTGCAATTCTTATCATCTGATAATAGCGTCCTAAATCCTAGTGATATCAGTGTAGATGCTAACGGGAAAATTAAGATTGCTAAGTTTGGTAAAGCAGGTGTTGTTACATTAACTGCTTTCACTCCTGCTACTGGTGCTACTTCTAAAACAACAATTGAAGTTAAAGAAGATGCAGGTGCACCTTACGCTGTAACGCTTGGTAAAACTTCTGCTCAATTCGCTGCAGGTTCAACTAGCCCAATCTATGTTGACCTAACAGTTGCTGATAAATATGGCACAGCTATTGCTGCTAAAGACTTAAGTGTTGGTGATTATACATTTACTTCTGATAACGGAACTGTAGCTGTTTCAGGAAATGTTACAATCGAAACAGCTGCAGGAGCAAACCAAGGTAAGCTTAAAATTACTCCACAAGCGGGAGCGCAAAAAGGTAGCAATGCGGTTATTACAGTAACTGTAAATGGTACTGGACAAAAAGCTACTTTAAATCTTTCAGCTAGTGATGCTGCACTTCCTGCTTCTGTTGATACAAAGAAAGATACAACTGTTACAACTGGTATGCTAACAGGTGCTTCACAAACATTACAATTTGATGTTAAAAACCAATATGATACTGTTTATACAACGCCTCAAACTGGTTACACAGTAGAATATACAACTAGTGATGCTAATGTACTTGCTATAACATCAAATGAAACAACTGCTGATGAAGTTAATTCTGCTTCAGTGACTGTTAAGGCTGTTAAATCTGGTTCTGCAACTGTAAAGGCTACTCTTAAGAAAAATGGTGTAGCTGTGGCAGAAAAAGCTTACAACTTAACTGTTGCTCAAAATGACTCATCAAAAGTAACTTATTCAGTAGCTGATATCGCACCGCTTTATAAAGATGCTGATGTTGATGCTAGTGCTACAGATGCAGTAGGTGCAACTAGTGCTGAAATCGATGCTGCCGTAGCTGCTGGTTATGGTAAAGCACTTAAAGTTGTAGCAACTGATGCTGCTGGTAACTCTTACACAGTTCCAACTGATTCAATTGTAGCTGTTACTTCTAATAACAATGATGTAATTGCAGCAAAAGGAACTGATGGAAAGTATTATGTAACTACTGACTCTGTTACTGCAACAGATAAAGATGTTACTGCTACTCTATCTATCACAATCAATGCAGACGATACTGTTAAAACAATTACTAAAGATGTAACGATTTCTAAAGATGGACTAAAAGCTGCTTCTGTATCATTCAAAGACCTAGCTGCTTCTGTTGCTAATGAAGATACTGCCGAGGATGTTACTGAATTATCTTTAGCTAACAAAGCTGCTTACACTGGTGATATTACTGGTGCAGGAAATGCATTTGTTTGGGTAAAAGACCAATTCGGTGGTTACAGCTTAAGCAGTGGAACTATTGGTTCAGCTCTTGTAGCTGTTGATGGTGTTAGCAACTTCTCAGATGATACTGTTACGCTTGCTGCAGGAGCAGTTACAGTTAGCGATGTATCTGGAGATACAGCATTCACTAAAAATGATAGCAAGTTCCGTGTAGTTGCAAATGTTGGTGGTTTCTCTGACTACCTAACTGTTACTGTAGCTGATGGTGTTGCTCCAACTGCTGCCCTTCCTACTGCAACGGGTGCTACCAACAGCGCTACTAAACTAGTTGCTACTTTTGACAGTGCTCTTTACGTAAGTGGAGTTGCAGTGACTGATGGAGCGGATGTTAAATCAGCATTTACACTAGGTGGAACAACTGTTGGAACGACTGCAATCTCTAGTGCAATCTACAATGCTTCTACAAAAACAGTAACATTCACTGTAGCTAATGCAGATGACGCTGATACAATAACTCATAACACAAATGCAACAGCTCTAACAGATGCTGCTGGTAACAAGTTTGCTGCAAAAGTATTTACTTATGCTGCTACTGGTACTAAGTGGACTTCTAACTAATTTAGGAATGGTGCTTGTCACCATCCAAAGCTTGTCGAAAAGCTCTGTGGAGAGAAATCTCTGCGGAGCTTTTCCTTTTTGCTAAAAAACCGAATCAAATAGAATGATAAACATATATTATTTTCTTGATGAAGATATCTTAAGCCCTAATTCCTTCCGAGGAGTTAAGGCTATTTCTATTTGAGGAGGAAAGAAAATGGTATATGTAAATTGGTTCGTAGAGAGAATGAAAAAAACGTTTAATACCGTAGTCTCTCAAGAGGAAGTGAGCTATGAAGCCTATGATTTCTATCATGAAGAACTGGATGACCTGCTAGTACCTGCGGAGCATCTGGAAAAGCTGCCGAACCCGCTTCTCTTTGAGACGCTCAGCTACGTTGATGGGAAGGGAATTGAATGGATATCTGGATTTATACTGGAAGAGGAGACGAGAAGGATTTTGTACGAAGTGTGGATAAAAAACGGAGAGGCAATCGCTTACGAATTGTACATTGAAGATGGAAAGGAGAACGAGAGATGACAAAGTATCATAAAATTACGTTGAATGGAAAGGTAATGTACAGAGAGTTCGACCCAACAACAGGCTACTATGAAAGCGAAATGTTGTCGGAGGAAGATTTAATTGAACAACTCCTGGAGGAAGCAGTGGATTCAGAAATTGATATTGATGAAACAGAAATAGAAAGAGCCATTAACTATATCCCAAGTCCTTTTCAGAGAGAAATGGTTCAAAACTATATTGCCTATCTTGAATCCATCGTGGAGTCATTTGAATAATCTCGCGACAAAACTTACCGAAGTAACTTGAAAACTGGCGACATTTCTCATTCACTGATTTGAATAAATGGAAAAATGTTGGAGATAAAGGGAATTGATAGTGTTTTGTCTAGGGAAACTAACGGCATTATTATATTACTGTCGTGAGCTACCTAAAAAGGAGGTGAAAATGTATGTTGGAGAAAATCATTGTACCTGTTGTTATTGCAGTAGCAACAGAAGTAGTAAGGGAGATTGCAAAAGATAGATAACTAGGAGGAGAACCAGATGAAAGTCATTCCTTGTCTGTGTGGTTGTACATGTCCATTCTGTAAAATAAAAGATATTATCGATATCGTGAAGACTTAAGAGTCATGAATGCAAAACTAACGCATTCATGACTCTTTTTTATTTGGAGGGAAATTGATGAATGAGTTAGTAAAGGGGTTTGAACTATGGCTCTTTGAAGAAGGGAGATCCCCAAAAACGATTGAATCTTATGTTGGTGATATAAAGTCTTACCATCGTTTTATTAACGAGAAGGCGGTTGACATAGATCAGCCACTTTCTCGTTTTGCTTTTGTGCGTTACAAGCAATACTTGATAGATCGCAATTATGCTGTTTCGACAGTTAATAAGAAGATCAATAGTCTGAAGGTATACAACGATTTTTTACAAATTAAAGGAATCGTAGATGGAAATTACATCCAACTGAAACGTGATCGAGTCAAAATAGCCTCTGGTAGTGAACAAGTGGTAACAGCCCTTACGGAAGAACAAGTGGAGCTGCTTCTCTTTTACTTAGAGGATCACAAGAAAGTGAGTCAGAGAAACAAGTTAATAGCCTATCTCCTTTTGTATACGGGGCTGAGAATAAGCGAACTAGTCAATTGTAAGATTGCTGACATTGATTTTCTCACCTCTATCCTTACCATTCGGGGCAAAGGGGGCAAAGTGAGGGAGATTAGTCTAAGACAGGACGTGGTCAATCTCATCCGTCAATATATGCAGGAAGAAAGGAAACAAAGTAAATTTGGAGATAGTGTACATCTTCTTGTCAGTCAGCGTGCCCCAAAAGTACATCGAGATGCAGTTAGAGATTGGTTAGCAATCGTGTCAGAGAGATTAGGGTTCAAATTACACCCACATTTGTTTAGGCATACCTTCTGTACGAGACTGCTTAAGAAGGGTGTTGATCTTACAACTGTAAGTAAGTTAGCTGGACACTCAACTGTCAATATGACAGCTAAATTCTACATACAAACTACAAGGCAAGAAAAACAGGATGCTGTTGAAAGATTGTAAAAGGGAGAGATAATGATGAAAATGATCCAAACTATCGCAGATATAAAGGAATTGAAGGCTATGAATTCAATTCCTCTTGGATACCTAAAAGTCATTGAAAATGAACTCATAAATTGGTTTGAGGCTGAAGGGGAATGTGAATTGCTTACTTCTTTTCGATTGCCAAGCTATTCATGTATCTATCATTTAGAGGATGATAAGGATGGTAATTTCATAGAGGATCAGATTATAAACATCGAATTCATAGAAAAGGAAGTTACAAGTGATTGTTCATATTATCGAATTGGGATGATGAATGACCATCAAATGAGTCTATTTTTCTTTGTAGAAGGAACACTTAGTTTCAAGAATGAACAATGGTTACTTCGATTAGGGGGTGATAATCATGTTTGAAGTAAACAAGCCTATGTATATGACTAGAGTTGTTTATGAGCAACTAAGTAAAGAACACTTGGACTTCATTCTCCAGTACATATACGAGCAGCAACCACAATTAACTGATTATCTCCAGGTGTTCGACTTTTATGTAGAAGACAATGAGCAATGGCTAATACAAAGACAAGAAGTACCAAATCGAGAAACAACAATATTTGTACCAATAAAAGAAAGCGAACTTATTGAAAGGAAGGTTTGGGTAATAGATCAAGGACAGGAGGGAATTATGGTTCTATTTCCAGAAGATTACTAATGAATGGATTCCTGCTTGTTTGCTGTATAGGCCGTAAGCAAGTAGGAGCTAAACATTAATAGCTCATAAATGACTTTCTTTTTTTTTATTTTCATATCTACACAGATATAAAAACATTAAAATAATAGGTTTACGTAGATGTAAAAGTATATCTATATGTAGTTATAGATAATCAAGAAAAAGGAGCCCAAGGACATGGATTACTATGGAGCAAGAAGAAAGAGGAATATTGATTTAAGTAAACATCGGCCACACCTGAATCCAATTCAAACAAAAGCGGAGGAAGAAGCAGAACTTGAAGAAGGATATGAATATGAATATGAGGAGATTGAGGGGGAGTTAGTAGAGGAAGAAATGGTAACACAACATGATTATAATGAAGCAATTAATAGAGTTGAATCTGAAGGTAAACAAATGTTCATAGATGGAAGACCATTCATTCCAAAACAACAACAGAAAAAACAAACATTCGATGATACGCATGTGAGGATAACCACATATTTAGAAAAAAATGTGCATCAAATCGTAAGAATGTTGCAGAAGCAAGGACAAATTGAATCCATCACCAAATTTGTAAATGACAGTATCAAAGCCTACTTGCTTAATGAATTTCATGATTCTAACAATCAATAGTAATTGATGTAAATCAATATAAATAAATCAACTCCAACATTCTACTATACAAATGCGGGCAAACGGGGCAGGATTTGTATACCCCAATTGCCCCCCAAAAAATAACACCTGTATTGTTCCGATCAAAAAAGCGTTACAGGTGTATTTTTTATGAATAAAGAGGGATTTTGTCATCATGATTTAAGAAGTCTTTCAACTTCTCTCTCATATCCGTATTTTTGAAAAAATTCAATAAGGGCTACCTCAAAGATTTCTCTTTGGGTAATGTTCTTTTCACGACTAAAATCAAGTACAAGTTGCACGATGGTATTCATCATGTGTATCGTTTTAGTTGTAGCAATACCGGGAACAATATATCTTGGTACAATCCCAACTTTAGTACCAGGAACAATCAAATCTATTAATCGTTCCTTGTTTTTATTCAATAACTCCAACAGAGGTAAAAAGTCTTTTATGTCATCACTAATTTGACTTTCATTAATGTTAGGTATATTTTGTTCCTCAGACTGAAGTGGATTATCTTCTTTTTCTGTTGCTTTTTCTATACTCTGAATTTTTCCAACTTGCTTAACATAATTATTTGTATCCGAATCCCAAGCGTACCCTCTTGTATTCATATAGGTAGCTAGCTCTTTGTGATCCTTAAATCCAAGACGTTCAGCAGCAGATCTCAAATCAGCTCCATCTTTAGCTAGTATGGCTACTACTTGACCAGCTTTGGAAGCATCAATCGGTTGCCATTCATTTGTCAGAGAGACTTTTGGAATGTAAGTTTGTTTGTGGTGATCCCACTGGAAGTTACGTCGTCTCATATACATATCAATGGTTTTCCAATTCTTGTTTCCATCTTCGAGTGCAATCTCATCTCGTGTTTTACCTTGTGCAAGGGAACGAAGAATCCCTTGCACTCTATCATCATAAATTGGTTTATTTTGTTCTGAATCTACCATGTTTATCTTCCTTTCTTTTCTTGATTGTAATTAGAGTAAATTTACTGCCTCTTTCAATTCTTGGGTATTGGTATGCATGTAGACAGACGTAGTTCGAACATCTGCATGTCCTAAGAGCTTGCTGATTTTCGTCACGTTCACATTTTTTGCAACTAAGAAGCTAGCAAAGCTGTGTCGTAAAATATGGCATGTTACTTTCTTTTTCCACTCTAATTTATACGTTGTTTCTTGAAGAACACGATTAATTGTTTGATGTGACAATTCACCTGTCTTTTTGGTAGCGAAGAATTTATTAGATCCAACATTTACACGCCATCCATTTATATAATCTAATAGGTAAGGTTTCAAAGTTCCGCTAATTGGAACAACACGGTCTTTATTTCCCTTACCAGCAATAACATGGATAAGATCATTTTCTAAATCAATGTCATCGATAGTTAGCTTGGTACATTCAGAAACTCGCAAGCCTGTATAGGCCATTGTTCGCACAGCAAGTTGAACAAGTCTATGGTCAATCGATTCTAGCAGAGTATCTAACTCATCTGCACTTAAGAAAACTCGTTCTTTTCGCTGGCATTTTAGTTGCTCTACATTACGGCTAGGATTTTTCTCAATTAGGTCTTTCTTGTATGCGAATTTACAGAGAACACGTATTGAATTAAGGTGACGGTTGATACTAGCTGGTTGGTAACCTTTTTCTTCTCGGAGCATTCTAAGATACGATTCAATATCATCTTCGGTGAGTTCTTCTAAGTAAGTTGGACAGTTGTACTTTTCAGTTAGAAAACGATCGAGCAGGGTAATATCCATAATGTAGCCACGAATTGTTTCTTTACTTCTACCTTTGTCTAATAGATTTTGTTTTAGTAGTTCAATTGATTTGTTTAATAACATATCTTTAACCTCCTAATTTTCTTGTATCATAGTGATAATATCTGTTTATATTTTGTGCTCTTACAATTTATGGCATAATATCATAGGGATTGGGGCAAAAGGGGCTGTTTCTGCCCCAATTTCCCCTGTAGAAGATGCTATCTTTTGACTGGACGAACTAGGACAATATTTTCCCAGATGTTACCATCATCATCTTCATTGTGTTCAATTACGACTTGAACCTTTTTACCTATAAGGTGCTTAAGCGAATACTCTTCATCAGGTACTCGTCCTAAAATCCCCTTGATTATTGGATATAGACGACTATTTTTCCCAGTACTTTTATTGGCAAAGAAGGGGACAGTAACGATTTCCCCTGTTTTCGGGTGCTTAATATTAAATGGAATGGTGACTCGAATCCAGGGCTTTCCAAATTTACCTCTGTCCATTTTTTCTGCATTCACGTCACCAACTTGTGCGGAATATACATTCTCTGGAAGTTTTGCTTTTCTCTTTGGTTTTACCATTGCAAAAAGATCTTCATCGTCATCATCAATGTTGTCATCCTCAAATGGGTCTTCATCGTTATTCTCATCATTGTCTTCATTGTTAAGGGAGTCTTCATTAAAATCGTCAATATCCTCATCAAATATATATTCTTGCTCTTCAAGATCCTCTTCAAGATCAAGAAGGGGAATATCATCATCTTCTTCATCGTAGAGATTATCATCATATTCGTCATGATAATCTTCATCTTCAGGAGTACTGAAGTCTTGTCTTTCAAAAGGGTCTTGCTCTAGCAAATCTAATTCTCTATCAGTTATTTCATCCAAATTATTAGTATCAAATATTTCATTTTTCATAGTCATTTTTAAATCATCCTCCATTTTTTTGAATAGTATTACGTGATATTGCTTCTTTAGGAATTATCGTTATCAAATACATGAGAAAAAAGATGGACGAGTCTCGGACGATAGGGCTTCTCTTCTTTTCTCATTCGTCCTTTTGGAATAGTCTTTTTCACACAACGATGAGTTTTTCCATCATCTGTTACTTCGGTCTTTATCATGTTAGCTAAATCTAAATGCTTCCAAAGTGTACGCTCTGATACGGGAAAGCTCTCACCACGTTTTGAAAGAAACTTAGAGACAGCGTTGTATGTTGCTTCAGGCAGTAGATAGAAAAAATGATTATCGTACCAACCAATTTTTTCACCACTAGTCTCTACCAATGAGTCTTCAATAGCTAGTCCCTTATCTAATGGTGTTAGCCTTACTTTATTAGATGCAAATAGTTCGTTTAATGCATTTATAAAGATTTCTTCAGGCTTTTCTTGGTTTACCAATGAATTTTGCTTCTGTATTGTTTGAATAAGCACCTTTTCTGCTGCATCTAAAAGTTGATAAGCCATATCCTCTTTAATTGCATCAATAGATTCCATATAGGACAGCATCATATCAAAGGCTACTATAAGCCATGCTGCTGATTCACCAAGTCTTCCATGTGCAGCACTTTTCTGGAAAGTCTCCCTTTTATTATGAAATCGCTCTTCTAATAAGGCAGGGAGGTCATCCATTTGAGGAGTAAGCCATTTGATGTATCCGACCATAGCTTCAGCGAGATAAGGAGCGAACTTTTGCATTTTTGTTAACTCTTCTAGGTTTACATCGTTTTTTTGAAGTTCCGCCTCAATGAATCGTGCCACAGATGATTCCCCTTTAGGAACATCTTCACCTGTAACAATAGCCATCCCTCGAGGAGCATAGTTTTTTTGAAATTGAATAGAAGATGTAAGACGTCCTCGTCCAATACGATCTCCGTACATGCGTAATACTCGTTGAGCGATTTGTGCCATTTTCTGTGATTCGTAACGACTTGCCTCTGGATGGAAGTCATCAATAAGGATCAATGTATCCTTTGTTGAAAAGGCTTTACGTTCAATGGCATTGGCTGTATCTTTGAAACTAGCAGGTGGGTTCTTGCTTACAAACTTCCCGAAATGGGAGAGAAATAACTGTCCGAGAGTCGTTTTTCGAGACCCGGTTGTTCCATGCAACCACACCACAAAATTAGGCTCATTTCCCCCTTGTTTGAAAGCTTCAACTAGTGGGGAAAGATAAACAACAGCTAGTAAGGGAATTGTGATATGTTTTGGAGCAACTTTTAGCAAACGTAAACTAGCTTTAGCTGCATTAATGGGATTTCTAACTTCGTTAGGAAGTACATATCTATCAAGCTCTTTCTCTACTTCAATACTAATATGTTCAGCCCCGATGCAACCATTGGCATGAAGGTAAACCCATTTACCGTTTTCGAGTTGTCTCCAACCGATATGAGTAAAAATATGTTGTTTCTCTATTGAAATGCCCATATGTTGAGTTGCATCTCGAAAGATATCTTTCCTACCTTGTCCAGGCCTAATAGAAGTCTGAATACCCCAATTGTCTATATACCAATTCATAGATAGAAAATCTTTTGATGTAATGTCAATGGGACTAAGTGGTTTTCCACCGTTCAAAACACCTTCAATGCGGAACGTCCTTCTTTCTTCTTGTCCATCGTCTCGTATGACTTCAAGAGTAGGTCTTGCAACAAAATTAGAAACTTCAAAAGGATTACCTTTTTTATCAAAGGAAATGAGTCTCCCATGTTCATCCAACGTGTAGTCCTCAATATCTTCTAATGCATCAATATAAGGTTTATAGATTGGATTTGTAGGAAGCAACGGTTCATCTTTCATATCTCTGATAAACGTTCCAGGAGAGTTTGTCGCTTCATCGTCATCGTTTAGATTCAAACGACCATGACATTTTTCTATCTGTTCCTTACTACAACCGAATGATGAACATCTGACCATAGGGGAATTAGGTTTGGTTTTTCCAATAAGCTCTTCAAGTCGTTCTTCACTTCTTATATCGTGTTTTGAAGATAGTTCCGAAAAAGATTGAGCAGTGTCTGTTTGTCCAGCTTGAACGAATAGTCTTGTCCATAAATGCCAGTCATCTTCCGAGATACCTTTTTGTTGTTGATCTTTCCAAGCTTGTTTGAAAGATTCGCATTGTCCAGCTAACCTTTTTAATACTTTTCTTTCTTCTTCAATACTTGCCACTTGTTTCTGTTTGTCTTTAGAAGTGTCAGTATTGTTATCTTTTACAGCTCCTAACATTCGGTCTACCATCCATTTAGGGGCATCAGCAAGTTCTTGTTTTGCAGGATTTCGATTCTTTAGCCATTTATATTGATTTCCCTGATAAATTGAAGGTGGAAGGATTGTTTGTTGTCCCTCGCCCATGAGGGCTAGTTCACTGTGTTCACCATCGAGTGTTTTTACCACCTTCTTTAGTGGAGTTCCTTCTGGTGAGCGGTAGAGTAAGCGAAGTCCACCGCTAGGAGTTCGATATGTCCATGTCTCAGGTAAATCCCCGTTACTCCACTCTTTAAGGAGATCTTGAGCCTTTTCCCCATCTACATCAATTCCAACAAGTTCAGAGGCTTGTCCAAGAACAAGACCGATATTCATCTCATGATAAGTGTCTAGCCATTTCTCTATCTCTATTGATGTAGGTGCTTTATTTCTCTTTTGCCAACCTTGTAACTTAGGTATTTTTCCGTTACAAGGAATAACAGGTAGATTAAGTTTATTTGCGTAGTATTGAATAGACTTTTTCATTTGGTCTTTGTTGTACAAAGTGGTTTCTCCCTCCAATAAGTTTTTTGTTTGTCTGCTACGTTTATGAGTATATCAAATTGGATATTCATAAAAATATTGCATAAATTATGGTGTTATTGTAGTTTTATGCTATGATAAATGCATAAGTATTGCGTTTTTGGAGAAAGTCTGTGACACTTCAGACCTAAAGGGGAGGGGTTGCTTTCGAATAGATCTATGGCGGCTAAAAAACGTTGATATGACTGAGATTAAGACCATATTCAATGAAAAGAGTATCTGTTTCTTGTATAACACCATGTCAAGCATTTTTTTAAAATTTTTTTTGGAGGAATAATAATGGATCAACAAATGGAAGAAATGAAGTTTAAAAAAAAGGAAAGACATAAGAGAATAACGGAGATAGTACAAAATTATTCATTGAAAAAACAGGAGGAAATAGTCAAGATCTTAAAGAAGGATTATAAGATTGAAATAGCACAATCCACGGTATCAAGAGATATAGAAGAATTACAAATCACTAGAGATTCCCAAAATTTCTACGTCTTAGGTTCAAAGGTAAGAAGAAATAAGGAAGCAAGTAACCTTTCAAAAACACTTCGACAGGCTAACGCTGAAAGAGTAGAAGGTGAATTAAGTACTTATTTGGTAAAAGGTAAACCGGAGTTTTTACCAATAATAGCGAGTCAAATTGAATCCTTATTTGCAATTAATAATATTTCTATATCTACTTTTATTGGACAGAATGGTTCATTACTTTTATTATTCCCTAAAGAAAACCTGAAATCAGTCGATAAGGTACTCGACCAAATTTTTACTCATATTTCAGAATGAGGGACTAACGGGGCAGCATTCAACTTGCCCCGTTTTCCCCAACGGTATATGTGATGCCTGTAGTTTAGCTTGTTTCTAAAACTCAAACCTTTCCAATGAACAGTAACTTGTTGTTACATTTTCCTAATGATCAACTATAGTGAGTTAATTCATTCAGCTACTTGTTATGGTAAATATGTAAAAAAACTCACGGCAAGTCCTACAGAACTGACGTGAGTTTTGTGCGATTAACAAAACACAAATCAAAGTGGAATTTAATACTAAAGTAGATAAAACTACTGCAGAAGATGAAAAGAACTTTTTATTAAATGATGTTTCTCTATATGCAACTCCTGCAACTGATGCTGTAGCAAAATTACAAGATGATGGAAAAACTGTAATTATTACTGCTGGTACTACTGGAGGATTTACAACTTCATCATTCACTAAAGATTTAGGATATTCTTTAACAGTAAATGATGTTAAAAATGAACAAGGTACGAAAACTGTAGAGAAAACTGTGAAATCATTTGTATACAATGATACTGTTGTACCAACTCTTGTAAGTGTTGAAGCAAAAGCAGCTACTACTACTCGTTCAGTAACTGTTAAATTTGATGAGCCAGTACAAGGAATTGGTGTATATAAAGTAAATGGTAAAAATGCTTCAGTTTCACAAGGTACTGATAAGTCTGAAGTAACATTAACTACAACTGATACTTTAACAGCTGGTCAAAGTTATTCTTTAGAAGTAACTAATGAGAAAGATACTGAAGGCAACCTATTTGCAGAAACACCTGTAACACAAAACTTCACTGTTTTATCTGATACAACAGCTCAAGGAATTAGCAATGTTGAGGTACTAGGTGATGATACACTTCGTGTTTCTTTTGATGAAAAAATGGATGCTACAACTTTAACTGGTACTTCAAACATTAAATTATTAGATGCAAATGGTACTGATATCGTTTCAAGAGGAGCATCAGTAGTTATTTCTGCAACATCTGGTGATACAACTGGTAAGAAATTTGATGTTAAGGTTACAGGTTCAAAATCACTATTTAATTCTAACAAACAATTATCATTGTCATTAGTTTTAACTGATAGTGTTAAAGATTCTGTTGGTAACAAAGTTACATCAGCAACACAAAATGTAACATTTACACTTGATGAAACTAAACCAACTATTACAAAAGTTGAATATGTAAAACCTGGTGTAACTTATGATGGTTCAGCAAGAACAACTGGGGCTATCGTATTAACATTCAGTGAAGACTTAGCTTCAGCTCCATCTCTTACAACAAGCGATTATAAAGCTATTAAAGATGATGGTACAGATGAAACAACTACAGTAGGCGCATTAACTGGTTCATTTAAATCAAATACTAAAAATGTTGTTATTTTAACTCCTGCAACAGCATTAGCTGGAGATAAAACAGAAACACTTCGTTTAAATGCCGATTTATTCACTGATGATTCTATTGGTGCAAATAAAAATGAAGCTTCTGTTCAAACAATTGACTTAGAAAAAGGTATTGCTGGTACAGATACTTCTAAGCCAACTGTAAGCACAGTAACAGGAATCCCAGGTTCACCAAATACAATCACAGTACAATTTGGTGAAGCCCTTACTGGACTAAATGGTTATTTAGATGTTGCTAACTATCGTTTAGATGGTACTGCACTTCCAGCAGGAACTTACATTACAAAAACAGCTGCAGATACAGTAACTATTAACCTTCCAGCAGGGACTGTAAAAGAAACAAAAAATTATGCATTTAACGTAATTAATATTTCTGATAAAGCTGGAAATGTTATGAATACACATGCAGTTAACACTGTAAGTCTTCGTGATGATATTAAACCAGTTTTAACTTCAAGTAAAACTAATGCAGATAACTCAATTACTTTAAGCTACACAGAAAATGTAACAGGTGCATTAGAAGCTGATTTTGAAGTTTACTTAAATGGAAAAACAACTAAACTTCCAGTTGCTTCTTATACTATTGCTGACGTTACATCTGGTTCTGATGCTGGTGCATCTTTACTTAAAGTAGTTTATGCTTTCGAAGATACAGATACTACTCCTTCAAATGGAGATGAAAAACTATTTATTGAAGTTGATGGTTTAGCTGGTTACACTGCAGGTGATATCTTAGTAGTTCAAGGAACATATGCTGATTCTGCTGCTGCAACTGCTGCGTATGGTGCAACTACTGTTAAACTTACTGATTTAACTAGTATTAAAGTTAAAACTGCTGCATCAACTAAAGGTGCTGATGCTGCTTCTAATACTGTTAAAACTGGAACTGAAATTACAGTTAAGTAATTTTAATTGCTCTTTAAAAACTGGAACAGTGCCTGTCACTAATCGAGAAATGTCGAGGACATTAAAGGAAGCTCTGTGGAGAAAATCTCTGCAGAGCTTTTCTTTTATTAGAAACCGAATTAAATAGAATGACAAATATATATTATTTTGATGAAGATGATATATAATGCCCTAATTCACTTAAAGAATTAGGGCTATTTCTATTTGAGGAGGAATTCAAATGTACCTTAGCAATGTATGTAATCAAAAACAGGTGAAACATTCCAATCAAAACACCATATTCATCAGTGAAGAAAAGGGAAATGTCAGAGGAGAGCAGAGATAATGGCAGATATTGATTGGTTTGTAAAAACTATGAAAAGAACGTTCAACAAAGAAGTCGTAAGGGATGAAGTAAGTTTTGAATCATATGATTTCTATCATGAAGATATTGATGACTTGTTAATCCCTGCTGACCATCTGAAAAAACTTCCAAACCCACTAAATTTGGAAGCAATAATGTACATTGATGAAGAGGGATATGAGTGGATATTAGGAGTAGTTGAAGAGGATGGGACTAGAAGGAAATTGTACGAAGTATGGATAAAAAATGGAGAACAACTTGCATATGAAATGTATGTGGATCTTTTTCACCAAAAACAGAACAGATTAACTAATAAAAGTAGAACAGTAATAACAAGTTATTCTTATATATATAGACAGATATTACTTTTATCTCGAGCAAAATATTAGACTATTCAGATATCTAAAGAGGGTAAAAAAGGGGGCATATTGTTTTTAGTATGAACTTTTTTAAGTTATTTAATTATCAAAGAACAATTGTTTTTCTAACATCTAGATATAAAGTCAAAAGCTGAAATAGATGTTAACTTTATATCGTGTACGCTGTGATATTTTAATAACCTCTTTACATTATCCCTCGAAGCATTCTTAATTAATTCAAGAAATATAAAGTAGTCTTCTGCGTATTGGTTAAAATGCTGATCATATAGTTTTTTAAGCCAGCGAGGTAGTTGTCTTTTCTGGTTGGATTGATCAAAACCATCTGATTTATGCTGATGCATACGTAACATATTCCATACTCTGTATTTCCTGTATCCCTTTCCGTAGCAACGGCTATATTTAGCTAAAGTTTTCCCATCACTAGACAGGATCTTAACAGTTCGGTCATTATATTTTATCTTCACCTTTTCTCCTTTATATTCTTCAGGTGCAGAATAATAATTACCATCTAATGAAACTAATGTATCATTTCTAACCTTTCTAGTAATCTCATGAAAGTAAACGAAATGCTTTGAAGGAACTTGGCCTGCCAGTGAACACTCATATTTCATTAGTTTCTGACATGTATTATTTTTTGTTGGGTGTTTTTTATCATTCAATCTTTTAAAGATCACGTTTATTTCATTTTGTAAATGCTTAATAGATTTATAGTCTTGGTTCAGACCATGAAGTTCTTGTTTTAATGTAGCTACAGCATTTTCAACAGTTCCCTTTTGATTTGGTTTATAAGGAGTACACGGGCGTACCGTCATTCCATAATGATTCTCTAGCTGTTTGAATAGGTCTGTTAATTGTATTTGGTTTTCCCTAAATGAACGATTTTTTACAGCAATTTTCATATTATCTATAAGTAGAATGGAAAATACGCATTTGATATGCTTTGTAAAAGAGATAAATGCATCTACGAAAGACTTTGAATCCATTTTCTCAGTAACATGTACATAGCGAAAATTACTGTAAGGTAGAGCAAACACTGCAAAATGGATAAGTTTGTTACGCTGATTTACTCTAATTGTTTTTGATCCCCAGTCGAATTGTACAGCTACACCTGGTTCATGATAAATATCTAGATAGCTTTCCTTCAAACGATTTCGCTCAAATCTTACCCATTGTCCTACTTTAGATTTTTTAACAATATAACCGTCATTTAGTAGACTCAGATGTAATTGATTTACTGTGAATCTACTTTTACGTTTCTCTAATGATAGATAATACCGAATTCTTTGTCTGATCATTTCTTCTTGGGGGTCATACTGGGAAGTTCTCTTTTTATAAGGCATATGTGTGGTACCGGTTTGTTTAAAGTGCTGAATACGTTTATTTACACTATCTAAACAAACAGCAACTTCTTTAGCAATTGCCCGCTGAGCAGTACCGATTAGGTGTAAATCTAGGATTTGTGATTCTTGGGTTCTGGATAATGTCATATTGATTCTCCTTTTTAAATGAAAGAAATACATATTCTTTATCGGTATTGAAAAAGAAGAATTAAGTCGATGATGATAATTTAGCAAGACGGGAAATGGATATCTATTCCATATAATAACTTCTCAGAATATAATAGAATATGAACTTTATGATCAAATAGATGGGGGACTTGTTAATTGGCGAAGATTATGATTGTTGATGATGAAGCTCATATTCGTGAACTTGTTCGTCTGTATTTGGATGATGAGGGCTTTGAGATTGTTGAGATGTCAAATGGGGCAGAGGCATTGGATTATGCAGAGAATCATAAGTTGGACCTAGTGATCTTAGATATTATGATGCCTAAATTAGATGGTTGGGAGCTATGTAAGGAACTTCGTGAATTAGGCGATATCCCAATCTTGATGATTACCTCAAAAGGAGAGGCTCAAGATAAAATTAAGGGGTTTAAGCTTGGTACAGATGATTATTTGGTAAAGCCTTTTGACCCAGTTGAGCTAGTTCTACGAGTACGTGCACTTCTTAAACGATACCGGATTGCTGCTTCTAATATGATAAATCTTGGAGAAGTTGAGTTAGATCGCAAAACATATCAAGTAATATATCAGGATGGTAGAAGGGTAACGATTCCAATGAAGGAATTTGAACTATTATACAAGCTTGGTAGCTATATTGGGCAGTTGTTCACTCGTGACAATCTTATTGAGGAAATTTGGGGCATTGATTATGAGGGGGATGAACGGACAGTTGATGTCCATATCAAACGACTTAGAGAACGTTTCGCAGAGTTCGAAAATGACTTTAAGATCGTAACCATTCGTGGCCTTGGGTACCGTTTGGAGGTGTACAGAGATTAAGTCATTATACACTCGAATTGTCGTTATTTTTGTTAGTACGGTCATGTTGAGTTTAGTGATTGCTTATATTGGGACCAATCTAATGTACCAAGGGAGAATCCATTCTGAGATTCGAGATATCCTAGTTAGCAATGGAGAAAAGGTCATTGAAATCTATAAATCTACAGAATCTGATAATCTACTACCTTTTTTAGAGGCATTTACTGGTACAGCCCAAACTCGTCTTCAGCTATACAACCAAGAAGGTGTTCCACTTCTTGGAGAAGAAATGGAAGTGGATAGGAACTACATAGAGAGCGTTTTATCGGGAGGGAGAGAAGATTATATATATGCAGGAATGAATCATCTTCCGATAGTGGGAATACCATTTGAAGATAACGGAGAGTCTTATGCATTATTTTTAACGGTTGACAGGAATAAAGTCGAAGTTGAGATTATGAATTCTATTCATCTCATGTATGTCATCATTTTATTTTTAGGAAGCCTATTAATTATTATTGCAGCACGTTATGTTGTGAAACCTCTTATTCGCTTAACAGATGCAACAAAAAAGATGTCCCAGGGTCATTTTAATATCGAACTTCCTACGAAACGAAAAGATGAGATTGGTGTCTTAAGTGCAAGCTTTAATGAGATGGCTCGGGAACTTGGAAAGCTTGATCAAATGCGTCAAGAATTTGTGGCCAATGTCTCACATGAAATTCAATCACCCTTAACATCGATTTCAGGTTTTTCAAAAGCTCTAAGACAAAAGCAAAT
This sequence comes from Metabacillus sp. B2-18, assembly GCF_021117275.1. Taxonomy (NCBI): domain Bacteria; kingdom Bacillati; phylum Bacillota; class Bacilli; order Caryophanales; family Bacillaceae; genus Metabacillus; species Metabacillus sp. B2-18. The sequence goes on along the minus strand of NZ_CP088245.1, from coordinate 4,642,253 downwards.
GAGTGAGGAAAAGCGAAACCAGTACTTGACAATTATTGAACAGGAAAGTGAGCGTTTATCTCGTCTAGGAAGGAATTTGTTACGATTATCTCATCTTCAGCATGACCAGCATCAGCATGTAATCACTTCTTTCCGTTTAGATGAACAACTGCGAGATGTGGTTATTGGATTGGAGCCGCAATGGAGCACTAAGGAAATTACCTTTGATATTAAGCTTGAGCCGTTGAAAGTTGAAGCAGATAAAGACCAGCTGAAACAGGTGTGGACAAATATTATTAATAACAGTATTAAATTTACCCCTAGACAAGGGGAAATTCGAATAACAGCTAAGGTAAAGAATACTGTATTCACAGTATCAATCACAGATAATGGTGAAGGCATTCCAGAAGAGGAACGAAAAGATATTTTCAAACCATTTCATAAAGTGGATAAGTCCCGAGATCCTTCTATTAAAGGAAACGGTCTTGGCTTATCCATTGTTCAACAAATCATCCATCTTCATCATGGAACGATTGAAGTAGGAGAAGGCCCTGAAGGAGGGGCAACATTCACTGTTACAATACCTATGGAATTTAAAGGATAAAAAGCTGGAATGATATAAATCATTATATGTTAAGAGGCCGAAATCAGCTATTGATTTCGGGTTTCTTTATCAATTATACGTTTTGGAAATACTTCAACAAAAAATCGTTGGATAACAATAAATCCAACATTATAAACTGATCAAACGCTCAGAAAAATCTGGGCATTTTTTTATATATTCATCCTTTCGGAATAACGATGATCCTTTCTTCTTCATTTTATTTCAAGTTCATATTCAGTTCATATTGAGGTTTTATAGTATGTTCATAGTCAATCTTATAAAGCGTTTATTAAAAGAATAGGAGGGAGCAACCTTTTGTGAACCTTCACAAGCTCATGTTACTACCATTAATACTTTCAATGATTGTTGCATGTAACGTGTTTATTGAAATGGCTATTTCCGTGAGAAGGGGGCTTATTGTTCTAACTTTAGGTTCGATACTATGGTTCGTTTACGAACAGTTAAAAGAGCCTGTTGTATCAGTGCAACTTGTCATTGTTATTTTTGTTTTTTCAACGTTTGCTTTTCTGTTAGTCGTATGGACTTTATTTGAAACAGGGTGGTAAGAAGAGTTTTTTCAGTAGTTCATATCCAGTTCATATTGGTGGTTTACATTAACAACAGAAATTGGTGAGGTCATATAGAAGATGGAAAATTGTTAGCCAGAATTTATTTCATTACTGAAAAAGAAGGAGGTAATTAATTGAATATATTTCTATTACACTGGGCAGGTTTTATCTTTTTGGTGGGACTATTATTATCACTGCCACTTGGAGCGGTATATTATCTGCATCATTCCGAGCTAAAGCAGTTTTTTACGAATCCTAGAAAATTAAAATCCGCTCATTTAGATTTTATCATGCAGGCTTTTTCAATTGGTCTGGTGTTTCTATTAGAGCTAGGAACGAACCATCAGCTTCCGGTGTTTGCTGTGATTCCACTCGCATTTGGAACATTTTGTAATCCATTTATTTTTCTTCTTGAGGCCACACCTTTATATAATAGGGGCTTTGTGAAAATCCTCTATCAAATCTTAAAAGGCCTTAGCCCATCGGCATTATTTTTTGCTTGGTTTGTTCTTGCATTTACGTTTTTACCAACTTACATTTTGTGGCTACTACTTGGCTTCATTTTACTGCTAGCCATTGCATCTTTAACGTATAACAAACAACACAAAAAAATAGTTTCAAACACAAAAAAAATCAATAGTGGAGGGAAATAAAAATGATAAAAGTGTCAAATGTATCAAAGGTGTATTCTTTAGAATCAGGAGATTTTTACGCATTAAAAGATAATAATATCCACATTAAAAAGGGCGAATTTGTAGCGATAATGGGCCCAAGTGGATCAGGGAAAAGTACTTTACTGCAATTGCTCGGGGGTCTAGATCTACCAAGCACAGGAAACATTGTGGTGGATGATGTTCAATTAAATGGATTAAGTGAGAAAGAACTGACTCAATTCCGACGTACAAAAGTCGGCTTCGTCTTTCAAAACTATCAGCTTTTACCGATGATGACAGTGGGAGAAAACATTGCCTTGTCACTATCAGCAAACAATGCTTCTAAAGAGAAAATTAAATCGACAGTTAGCCAGCTTTTATCTGATGTGAAACTTGAAGGAAAAGAATCTCAATTTCCTTCTCAGTTAAGTGGAGGGCAGCAACAAAGGGTAGCAATTGCCAGAGCATTGGCTATGAAACCAAAGTTAATTTTAGCGGATGAACCAACAGGAAATCTTGATCAGATAAATGGGGAAGGGATTTTGAACTTACTTTCAAAGCTTAATCTAGAGGACCAAATAACCATCGTGATGGTAACCCATGATTTACAAGCGGCACAAGTTGCCAATCGGATCATCACAGTCCGAGATGGATTAATTATAGAGGACGGTGTAAAAGGAGGTCATCATAATGAAACAATGGCAAATCGCATGGCGTAACTTAATGCGTCGAAAGTTGAGAACCTTCCTGACAATTTTATCGATTGTCATCGGTGTCGCGTCCACTTTTTCGGTTATTGCTGCAGTGGATTCAGCAGAGAAGTCATTTCCAATCTTTGTACAAAAAGCCTTCGCAAAAGCGGATTTCATTCTTGCAGGCACCGATGCGTATTTTTCAGAAGACGTGTATAAGCAAATGGAAACGATTGATGGTGCGACATCTGTTGCACTATTAAAAGAAAATACAAAGCTTGTCGTAGAGGAGGAAGAGATATCTTCTATCCAAAAAAGGATGGTTGTGACAGGTTACAGTAAGCTCGATACAGCTGTTACTGGATTTGAGCTAATCGAAGGCGATCTAAACGGTGGAGGTGCTGTTATAACTGATAGAACAGCTAAGATATGGGGTTCAAGGATTGGTGATTCTATCTCGTTTAATACAGATCAAGGAATAAAAAACATCGAGGTTTCCGCTATTATCAAGTACACACAAGAGTTAATGGGACCATCCAGTTGGAATATGGCAAAGTATCATCATTGGGCAGTCGCTCTTCCACTACCAGTTGTTCAAGAATGGTTTGGGTTAGAGGGTCAAATTCAAGGAATTCAAGGAAAAGCAAATGATCGGGAAAGTGTTGCATCAGTTAAGCAAGCCGCTGATCAAGTTGCAAAAATGAATTCAGACATCTTTATGCAACCAGTCGTTATCAATATTAATGAAGAATTTCAAAAAATGGATTCCTTTTTCATGGCATTGTATATCGCTGGTTTCCTAGGGATCATATTAAGTGCTTTCATCATCTTTAATTCACTATACGTGAGCATAAAGGAAAGAAAAAATGAATTTGCCGTTCTAAAAACGATTGGATATACCCCAGGACAACTTCAGGCCATGGTGTTATCAGAGGTGATCCTGTTAGCGTTGATTGGAACTGTAATTGGGTTGGTCGTTGGATATGGAATGGCATTAGGATTAACAAATCTCGTCTTTATGCTGATCGGTATTCAAGAAGGAAATAGTATTGTTCTTTTACCAGGGATTTTATTATCGTTACTCGCAGGATTGGTTGTTCCAGTCATTGCAGCTTGGTATCCGATTAGAGATGTAGGAAAAATTAGCGTGATAAAAGTATTAAAGGAGCACAAATCAAAAGCGAAACCTACGAATAAATGGGTGGGGATCCTCGGTATCGTTCTAATTATTTCAAGTTTTTTTATTGAACATTTACTATTAGTTTTGCCACTAATGGTGGGGATTGCATGCATCTTCCCATATTTATTTAGACTGTTTGTACTCGTTATGAAAGGGTTTTATGGTCTTATATTCAGATTTTCAGGAGATATGGCAATGAGGAATTTACATCGCAATCTTAGTCGCTCTTCGATGACCTCTGTCATACTTTGCCTGGGAATTGCCATGATTGTGTTAATGAGTTCTTTGAATTCAGCACTATTACAGACCTATGAAAAAATGGTTCATTCAACATATGGTGGGAATCTTGATATTATGTTTCACCACATTGAAGAAGGAGATCTAGAAAAAATCAAAAATACAGAAGGTGTTGCCGATGCAACGACATATTCTTTACAATCAATCATTTGGACTCTAGATGGAGAAAAACGAATGCTCCCTATATTTGGAGTTGGAGAAGATTGGATTGATCGTTTTCCGCTGTTTACCGGACAAAATGAAACACATGGTGACTTAATTAAACGTTTACATGACGATGAAATCATTCTTGATGAAATTTCCTACGAAGTATGGGGTGGAAGAATTGGAGAAAGCATCACGCTAGATACCCTAGATGGAGCAAAGTCATTTAAGGTTATTGCTGTCGTTAATACAATGAAAAATAGAGGATATGGTGCGTTTATGAACGAGGCTCATTTTAAAGAGAGCTTCGGAGTGAAATTTGAAAAAAATGCATTAGTGTTGAAGGATGATGAAACAAGTTCACTTCAGTTAAGAGAAAATATCTATGGGCAATTTGGAGAACGCGTGGAAGAAATGTGGGGCCCAGAGGATTGGGTAACCGTCATAGGCTCCATGGTGACAAGCTCGTTTAGCATTATTAATGCATTAGTCATTTTGGCAATTATTATATCAGGGATCGGAATCACGAATACATTGCTAATCAATATCATGGAACGTGTTCGTGAAATCGGAATGATGCGTGCAGTAGGGGTCACACGAAAACAAGTCGTCCGAATGGTTATTCTTGAAGGGTTCGGAATAGGCTTAGCAGCAACTGTCATCGGTATTCTATTCGGTATCCTATTAATCTATATGACATCTGGCTTTATGGAGTATAATAACCTAACGTTTGAGTTTGGCGTGTCCCCACTGATCATTACGTTGATTTTCTCGTTTGGAATACTCATAAGCTTGGTTTCAAGTTTTGCCCCTTCAAGAAGAGCTGCAAAAATTCCATTAAATGAGGCGTTGCGATATGAGTAAAAAAAGCCTGATCTTATTTCTATGTTTTTCGGCTGTATTGTTACTGACAGCCTGTAATTCAGATTCATCGTGGGATGAAGAGAACGTGGTTGAGAGTAAAAGAATCATGACGGATGATGTGAAGGTGGAGTGGGAGCTTGATGAACGTCAAGCTCCTGGTGATGACCATTTAATAAGAATGACGGTTGCTAACAACGGTAACCCCATTGAAGAATTTGAGGTTACTCATGAAAAGCTACTACATTTGATCGTAGTTAGTAAAGATTTATCCTATTTTAACCATATTCATCCAGAGTATAAGGGGAATGGAGTATTTGAGGTGGAGAATCATTTCCCAGCTGGCGGCGAGTATCGGATGATAGCGGACTTCAAACCAAAAGATGGTGATTCAATGAGTAAAATGGAATGGGTAACAGTTGAAGGAGAAGCTGCTCAACTAAGTCCTGTATCTGTTGATCATCGTCTCGAGAAAATTATTGAAGGAATAAATGTATCGTTAACTGTAAAATCTGGGCTAGAGGCTGGGAAGGAGCTTACATTAGAATTTAGGTTAACGGAAGGTGATCTCAAGGATCCAATAACTGACCTTGAACCCTATCTAGGATCTATTGGTCACGTTGTTGTTTTATCTGAAGACAGTGAACGATATTTACATGTTCATGCATTAGAAAATCAAGGGAGCGGCCCTGTTGCCCTCTTTGAAACAACATTCCCACAACCTGGAGTCTATAAAATTTGGGCCCAATTTCAAAGAAACGGGAATATCGTGACAGTGCCTTTAGTCGTTGACGTTCCATAGAGCACCAATGGCAACGGTGGAGGCACAATAATGAGTTACGAATATCCCGCATATTTTTTTGGGAGGTAACGGTGGGGTTGTGTAAATAACATCAGGAACACCTATTTTGATAAAATCAACAAAAAATAACTTACGAGGTGAATAATGAAAAAAATAGAGTTCAAAAGTGTTGTTGTAGGTATTCTATTAGCATTATTGGTTTGTAAACTATTCTTTTCCTTTTCATCTCCGTTTTCTTATCAATTGTTTGCATTATTCTTAGCATATACTGCTTGTGTTTATCTCGGAGCTGCATTGTCAGACTCACGTGTAAAATGGATTTCGATTGAATTTGGCTTATCGTGTTTATTCTTTAATCTAGCATTCTTAGGTCTTATATTCTCACCTCTATGGATAGCTGTTGGCTACCTATTACATGGGGTATGGGATCTTCTCCATCATCCAAAAATCATTCAAACTAAAGTAGTAAAATGGTTTCCACCATTATGTGCTGTCTTTGACTTAGTCGTTGCTATCTTTATTATTCAATTTTATTAAAATGCCAGAATCAAAAGAATTAGAGCTAATGATTGAAGTTATGAAGGATAAGAACCTCGCACTTAAATACCAGTGAACAAGGATATCCTATGTAAATGTAGACACATTTACATTTGAAGAAGAATCGAAACCATTAAAGGAAATTTTAGATTTGCCTTAGAAGGAATAGGAGAGTCTCAAGACATTAATCGTAATCCGTTAACAGTTGAAGTATTTAAGCCAAATTCAAGATGTATGCAAACATGAAGGAGAAATAGCACTCTAATTTTTAGTATTAGAATAAACAGATCTTATTCTTGTTCACCCGGTTTTTTCTGGGATATAAAAGGGCATGCAGGATTAGTTGACACTGGATAACTACGATAAATACCATTTAAAATAGTAATAATAAGTGGGAGAGAAATATGAGAAACAATCAATTAATACAACACTTTGAAAAAATATATAATTTTCGTGACATCGGAGGGGTAAAAACAGAGCAAGGATCTACCATAAAAAAAGGTGTGCTCTATCGCTCAGATAAGTTATCTAACATGACTCCACGTGATCTGGAAAAATTAAAGAAATTTAAGATTAAAACAATTTTAGACCTTCGATCAGAAAAAGAATATAACAAGAATAAGCCCTTATTACTTTCTGCTGAGGAGATAAATTCTGTGAACATTCCTCTACTTCCCATAGAGACTCAAGATGCTAATTTCCGAAAGTTTCTTAGCTTTTTGTTTCGAAAGACAGGAGCAGAAGATTTTAAAAACTTTACTAGGGAGTATTATCACAGTATTGCATTCTATCAAACTCCACAGATAAAAAAAATACTTACCTTAATCTCTGATGATAAAAATTGGCCGGTGCTCATCAATTGTTCAGCTGGAAAGGATAGAACAGGGATTATTGTATCAATCATTCAGTCCTTAGTTCAGGTACCCTACCAAAGGGTATTGGAAGAATATCTCTTAACCAACGATTATTACAAACATCGATTAGATATATTTATAAAAGTCATGAGATGGATGACTCTTTTTCAAGTCTCCCCAGAGCGTACTGAATTCATATTAAAGGCTCATCCTGAAGTGCTCGAGCAATTATATACCAATATTAAGGAGCGGTTTGGAACCGTAGAAACCTATCTTATGGAAGCTTGCCAACTAGAAGTAGAGATTCTAGATAGACTGAAGCAGAATCTAGTCCTGAAAAGTAAGGAGTAGAAATAAGTAATAACTGATGGATTCAAAGTGTATATGTAAAGCGAATCCATTAGAGTTTATGATTAGCACGGAAGTTGTAGATGTCATAAACTCAAATGTAGCTAGCAATTAAAGTAGATTCTTAAAAAATATGAAATTTTTTTTGCTTCTCCTACAAGAAGATACTTGAGAGGTAAGTGGTTATTCTTAAATTTTTATAAAACACAATCAAAAATATTGATATAATATATGATATATCATCGAACATATTCACAAATTGAAAAAGGCAAACTTGCTGAAAAGTAAGGACGCAAAGCCATGAGTCTAAGGCATAAAATGCTATGATTGTCAGGTTGCCATTGATGTTGGAAGAAACACTATGGGATAACTGTAGTGTTTTTTATTTTGGATAAGGGGGAGATCTAATTGAAAAGAATGGCTGTTTTGTTAATAACAACCTTATTAATAACTATGAACATAGGGATAAACAAAACATATGCAGCTGAATTTAGAAAAGTCGATTTCGAAGCTCAAAATTTAGAGGCAATCTTACAGGTATTCAACGATAGGATTGACTATGGAAATATAGGAATCATTGATAGTTATTATGATCTATTATCAACCTATATTAAGATAGTTGAAATAGAGGTTGGTAAGATAAGAGGAAAGTCCAATAGAGACAAGCTTAATGAGACATATGTGCGACCAGCTAAAATTGCGAAAGAAAGAGTGATCTATGAGGTATCACAATACCGTTTGTTGAAAAATATCGGATTACAAGTTATTGATGGTAACACAGATATTACTAGCGATTTAAATAAGTTAACTCGATTAAAAAAGAGGGCAGTAGCAATTAAAGAAGCGGGTAATTATGAAGATGTACCATCTTATATTGATTCTTCACTCGAAATGATTGAAAACTCATTAAGAACTAATAATTTCGTAAAGATCGAAAAGGGCAATACGTTTAAGATTAACGAGTTTGAATACGATGTTTTTTTAATGACAAATATCGAAAGGTTAATAAGTGGTAAAGATAACCCACTAATCTTAAACTTTAAATTAAGTTCTGTTGCCAGAGAAAAAGCCAATGACATGGGTTTAAACAACTATTTTAGTCATCAATCTCCAACATACGGTTCCCCCACTGAAATGATGAAGCAGTTTGGTATCACTTATCAAATAGCAGCTGAAAATATCGCTGCCGGCTATCAATCACCAGAAGCAGTAGTTAGCGGTTGGATGAATAGTCCTGGACATAGAATGAATATCCTTGGTCTTCATAAAGAAATTGGAATTGGCTTCGCAACTGCTGAGAAGGCGAAGTATAGTACATACTGGACTCAGATGTTTATACTTGATATATAAAAATGTAGAGAAAGTGTGAACGTGTTATTTATGAGGTTTCACAGCTTAGATTAATGAGAATTATTCAAGACCTGCAATCAACTGGACAATATGACAAAGCACAATCAGCATATGAAAAACTAGGTCGATTAAAGAAACGAGCGGTTGAGATTAAAAAGGCCGGTGGCTATGAAGCTTTACCAAATGAAATCTCTGAAACTTTGCTGAATATGAAAGAAGAGATTTTGAAGGAGTTTTCTGAATAGGGGTCTGGTTCCTTGTCCCAAATTCTATTAAATTTAATTGAGTGCTAATAAACTAGCGTCTATTCCGAAGAGAAAAGGATATAGGCGCTACTTTACTATTTTTGAGGAAAATTTTTCAAATAAATGAAAACGAAAAGATAGAATTAAAAGATTACTTAATGATTTTTTAAAATTATACAGGGCTATTTCCTTATTATACTAACCTCATAATTCTATGATGGGGTGGATAAATAAATAGTGGCAAAGAATTTTCTACTAGAAATAAGGTGAAAGAAATGAAAAGAGTTACCATATATAAAGACAATGAACTACTTGCTGAGTTTCCCTCAATTCAAAAGGCAGCTCATTTTATGAAGGTGGAACTAGGTCGAGAGCGTTTTCCTTGGAAAATAATCAATAAAGGAATACATGATAACGAAATTTATACACATACAAATGGGATAGTATACAGTTTTATTAAAATAAATAAGCTAGGAAGGCCTAATGGAGAGCCGTCAAAGGAGAATCAATATTCATCTCCTAAAACAAATGAGTTTTCAAGACTAGAATTTATTGAGTTTTTAAGTAAACATTTAGAAGAGATCCTTCAATTAAAGCTCGAAATAAGTGATCCGCGATTAAAGCAATACCATTTAAGTTCCAAAGGCTTGGGAGATGATTTGTACTTTTTGACAGAAAGCTATCATCGGCAGAATGGTCTATATAATGGAAAATACAGCATGACGGATTTTATTACTCCGCAAGCATTACTTGTATTGCAGCAAAAGGAAAAGAAAAAATTAATCTTTGAACACATAGTACCTAAAAATCTTTATTTGAAAATGCTGGTTGATAAAGCATACCAAGGAAATTTAACTTATGAAGAAATCTATAAAGTGCTGATGAAATATTATTACACTTGTACTGTGACTAAGGAAGAAGACGAATCGTTACCTTCAACCCAAATGCAAGATGGCTGGGATGGTCATAATCCATTTTATCGTTATCAATCAGCAGGAATTGAGTTTATAGAGAATCCAAAAACATATTAGGATATTGTTGTTCGGAATTAATCTCTCCATTAAAGAAAGTTCTATCACATAAAGGTTATTTATATTCAGCGATCTGAGGATGGTACAAGTAGATATATAGGAAGTGCATATGGCTCGGGTGGGATACTGGAGAGGTGAGTGAACCATTTAATTCTTAAGATAATGCTCACCACATTAACTTATTTGTTTTGGAAAAGGGATATAACGAAGTAATTTTTTCGGTTATAGAATTTTATGAAGGAGGAAGCAAATTCTTAGAACAGTTAATGTAGGGCCATATAACGGTATTCAATTGAATAGGAATTGATAGATATAATATAGTTCAGTTAAGATGTGGAGAGTGAATATATATAGGATATAAAAAAAGAGATGCATAAATTGCATCTCGAAAGGTAAAACACACAATGTAATAATAACATTGTCGATATATGTCGAAAAGTGTCGTAGGTAGGGTTGCTTTTTACCTATTCAATTTTCTTGAATCCTTAAGAAATATGGTTTTTTCTTGAATGTTATATCATTAAAGTGTTTAAAAGCTACTGAGAAATCAGTAGTTTTTTTATATTTTAAAAGGTACTTATACTGAATAAGAAGGTTATAGTGACACTCCATAACTATAAACTTCCCTTAAGCAAGGGGTCTAATAAATAATGTTCATTAACGAGTCACAATGAGGAATTAATAATATTTCTGCGAAGATTTTAACATCGAAAAGGACTTTAAAAAGGAATGTAGAATTTTGTAGATATATTGCTAAGGTTTTGTTGGATAATATTATGAAACTAGGAGGGATGAACAATGAAATTCAAAGAATTCCTAATGCAAGAATATCATATCGGTGAAGGATCTGCTGATGATTATGTCGGCCGTTTTAATGGAATTGTTAATAGAGGGTTATATAAGGGAGAAAATGAGGTAACTCCGATGATAAAAGCAGCTATCGAGAAAGAATTTCCAAAATCTAAAAATCATTACCTCCTTGCTCTACAACGTTATGTTGAATATAAAAAAACAAATGAAAAGCTGTAGAATTAACTTTTCTTAGATAAAAAATGTGGGCCAAGGGGCCAGACCCTATGTCCCTAAAGGAGTAACGTATGATTCATTTCTATTTATCTGATATATTACTACGCTGTCAATACAACTTAACAAGAACATTACTTATCCGTCATTCAATGAAGCATGAACGATTTATAACGGCATATCGTGATGGATCCTTGCGAGAGTATACACAAAAGCAATCTCCTGGTTTTTTTGATGCATATGATAGAGTAATAGTTTTCTCTTCGGATGAAGGAACAACAGCAAAGTATTTAAAGTCATATGAAGTGAGACATGGAGAGACTCCAAGTATATCACCACAGTGTTCACCATTTTTGCTAGAGTCATATAAAGATGAAATTATGCATCCCCTATTTGAAATTGAAGATGACCCATTAATGACATATGAAAATAAGCTATTTATTGAATGGGGTAAGGCAGCTGTGAAATGGTACCAAAAAGGAACGAATGAAAAGCCTATTACGCAGCTAGTGAATACTAGTGAAGTTGTGTTTCCAGGATACCGCCATTCTTGATGAAGATATTGTAAGGAGAAGTGTTATTTGGCACTTCTCCTTTTAATTGTGTTTTAGGAAAACACATTAAAAAATGTATCAACTGTAATAAACGCTTATAATAATATGTAAGAAAAGAGAGGGGCTATCATATGGCAACATCAATAATGAACAAAACCAACACTAATGAGAATTCTAGTGTGTTAGATTCTTATATACAAATATTATCTATTATCTCAAAAATGCTGCCCAATATTGCAATGGGAATAAGCAATACTGAAGAATGGCTCGCGTATTATCCAAGTCCCAAAATTGATCTAGGAGCGAGGAAAGGAACCAAAATTAATCCTCGCGAACCGCTAGCGGAGTGTATTAGAAATAATAAATCCATTAAAGAAGAGGTACCCGCTGAGTTCTTTGGTTTTTCTTTTACAGGACTAGCACACCCTATAGTTCATCGCGGGAAGGTCATAGGTGCTATTGCAATTCAACTTCAGGAACATAATGAAAGAGAATTAAGGAAGATATCGGATCAAATCGTATCATCCATTGTTTCAACTAATGAGAGAATTGAAACAGTAGAGAAGGGAGCAGAGGGGTTATCAACTATTAGCCATCACCTGCTTGACCAATCTAAACTAGCATCTGAAGAAATGAAAAAAACAGATGATGTTATCACGTTTATTAAGAAAATAGCAAATCAATGCAACTTATTAGGCTTAAACGCCTCAATTGAAGCAGCTCGTGCAGGAGAAATGGGAAAAGGATTTGATGTAGTCGCGAAAGAAATTAGAAAGCTATCAAATGAAACTAGTTCATCTGCTGAGAAGATCCGAGAAACGATAAAAGATATACAGAAATCGATGCAGGATATGGCTTCATCTATAGAAAAGGTAGTAGCTGTCGGGAAAGAACAGGAAATTTCAACAGAAGAAATCTCAAAATATATCGATGATATCGAAAAAATGAGTAAAGAATTAAATATCTATGCTTCGAAACTTTAAAACGGGACAGAGAAAAATATGCAATTAACAATAGAAATTCATTTGGGCTCCCTTTTTCGCGACCGAGACATTCGCCATGTGAATATGGCGAATGTCTTTATTTTGTTTTTAGCGCTATTTCATGTTCCGAGTTAACTATTGGCTGACTTAAGAGATTATGATATTCATAATCAAAAAACTTCATTTTAGCTGACTCGGGCATTTCTGCTTACTTTGCATACCATTCTCATCAATTGTTTGTGTAACTTAGGGAAGATCGTAAAAACAATATCCATTGTCTTTCTCATCGGCATTGGGCAAATAATCGGGGTATTTTTATGAATGCTTTTTAGCGTAATTTTCGCTAGTTGTTCTGGGGTCATCATTTTTTGTTTGCTAACTTGCTGTCTGATGATTGATTTATCGATATTGATTGCTTTTGCTGAATCGAATATAGGGGTGTCAACAAAGGCTGGACATAAAGTGCTTATCTTAACTCCAAATTCTTCTGCTTCATAATGAAGGGAGGTAGTTAATCCAACAACAGCGTGTTTAGTTGTTGAATAGGCAGCTGAGATAGGGGAGGGACCAAGACCTGCAGCTGAGGCTGTATTAACGATATGGCCAAAGCCTTGCTCTTTCATGATTTTGTAGCCAACTTGAGTTCCGTGAATAACTCCCCATAAATTGACGTTCACGATATCCTGCCACTCTTCCATTGACATATCATATAGTTCACCGTACATGGCGATGCCTGCATTGTTAAATAAGTAATCTAGTCTACCGAATTCTTCGTATGTTCCCGTTATAATCGCTTCAACATCTTTGTGATCGGTTACATTTAAATGGATAAATCTTGAATGAATGACGTTTTGATTGATTTCTTGTTCAAGCGCACTACCCTTCTCATCATCAATATCACAAATGATGACGAAAACTTGCTGAGCTACAAGTTCATAGCAAATGGCTTTTCCAATACCAGATGCCCCACCTGTTACGATGGCAACTTTCCTCGTTTCTTCCATGACAAAACCTCCATAAAATGAATTTAGCTACTAATGAGCCGAGTGTTAAAGAGTGTTTCTCTTTATATATACGTATTTAGACATAAGGTTTCCTATTGATTTTCCAAAAGGATGTGGCGATTTTATGAAAAAAAGACGGAGGATAAGATACTATCTCTGATATTGAAGTACAAGAAGGAGTAGTCAGTGAGGATGAATATTCCAGTCATTGTGAATAATTACTAGTTCTCATTAAATTTACGATTTAAAATGAAATAGGTTTTAAATGTTATTTATACGTGCAATATCCCGAATGAACAACAAAAAAAGCCAGCAAATCAATGTTGGCTTATAATCGCTCCTTAAATTAAGAACCCAAATAACTGAATAAATAATGTTCAAATTAACCATTCAACGCAGTAATCAAAAAACAAATAGCTGTGATAAATGATAATGGTGTCATTACAATCTTTTCCTTATTGCTTTTTGAAAAAGCATTCATGATTGTGTTTATGAATAAATAAACTGCGAAAAAATAACATACTCCCTTTGCAATAGGGGCTATTAAACTAAATGAGATGACATTCCTGTGACTGCTAGAATAAAGTATACAAGTTTTGCTTGATTTGATGAAACACTTATTTACCCAAATATACCAGCAATGAATATTACTCCTCCCCTGTAAAATGAATAATAGTTTCATTACTTACAGTGGGGGTCAGAAAAGGTGGATAAGTGGGAAATGTACATGGAAATAAGACAATTATTAAAACAAGGATTTAGTCAAACTAAAATAGCTGAAAAGTTAGGGATTTCAAGGTCAACAGTTTACAGACATTTGAAGAAATCACCTTCGGAGATGGCTGATTGGGTAGAATCTCTTAAGAATAAAAAGAGAATACTAGATCCCAATAAAGAGCTGATACTATCTTGGTTGAGGATGCATCCGGATATGTCAGCTGCACAAGTGTATGATTGGCTTCTGGAGAAATATGAAGATATAAATATTGGGGAGAGTACAGTTAGAAGTTATGTAAAGGATCTTAGAGAAGAATACCAGATAAAAAAAGAAACGTCTCCTCGAATGTATGAGGCAATCCCCGATCCCCCGATGGGCGAACAAATGCAGGTAGACTTCGGACATACAAGGCAACAGACAGCTGATAATAAGGAGATTAAGCTAACCTTTATAGCCTTTGTCCTCTCCCACTCTAGACAAAAATATAAAGAGTGGTTGGATAGACCTTTTACAACACAGGATGTAATTAGAGCGCATGAGAATGCATTCAAGTGGTACGGTGGAATGACCAATGAGATTGTGTATGATCAAGATAGTTTAATTGTAGTTAGTGAAAATGGTGGAGATTTAATTTTAACAAAAGAGTTTCAAAATTATAGGGAATCTAGGGGTTTGAACCTTCGTGTTTGTCGCAAAGCTGACCCAGAAAGTAAAGGAAGAATAGAAAATGTTGTAGGATTCATAAAACAAAACTTTGCCAAACATAGAGTATTCCATAACATTGATTCCTGGAACGAACAAGGTTGGGAATGGCTAAACAGAACTGGGAACTTTAAGGTACACAACACAACAAAAAAAAGACCGTTTGAAGTGTTTCTCCTCGAAAAGCAACACTTAAAGCCGGTCTCCAAAAAAATAGATATTCAAAATAACTATGATACAAGTATAGCAAGGTGTGTCCATAAGGACAATACAATTCGTTTCGGTTCAAATCGGTACTCTCTTCCACTTGGCACATACAACAAATTGGATAAAGTATGTATCAAGGAAACGGAGAATAAAGAACTGATTATTTATATCCCTGATACTGGCGAAATCATTGCAAAACATATGATTCCAAATGGCAAAGGCCAATTAGTAAAAGATAGAAAACATAGTAGAGACCGTACAAAAGGAGTCGAAGCATATATTAGCACAGTGGCCGAGGAATTTGAAGATAAAGAACGAGCCTATCAATATTTAGAGAAGGTTAGAGAGAAAAATCCTCGTTACATTAAAGACCAACTGCAAATTATCTTGCGTGAAGCAAAAGAAAGCAATAGCGAAGTACTAACCAAGGCGTTAGCAGAGTGCGTAAAAAGGAAACTATTTAGTGCAACAGATTTTAGCGATATCGTTGCATATGTGAAACGTCAACGCCAGATAAATGAAACAGTTATAGAAAACAAAATAGAAATCAAACCTTTGAACAAGCTGTCTGAATGGGTTTTAGAAACAGATGCACACAAAAGAAAAGTAGATTCTTACACGGTGTTAATGGAGGTAAAATAAGATGAGTCAACTTCAACAAATACAAGACATAATGAAAGCATTAAGACTCGTTGAAACTGCCAAACACCTACCCCATTTGATCAGAGAAGCTGAGCAAAAGGACCAATCATTCACTCAATTTTTATTAGATGTAACAACCTATGAGCAAGCTCGAAGAGAGGAAAAGCAATTAAATAATCGCTTAAAGTGGGCTACCTTTCCTTTTAGTAAAACACTCGAGGAATTCAATTTGAAAGAACAGAAGTCTTTAAGTAATAAACAATTAAATAGATTAAGAGACTTAACTTGGGTTGAACAGTTATACAATTTAATATTACTAGGACCGCCTGGTGTAGGCAAAACGCACCTGGCGGTCGGGCTAGGTATAGAGGCAATAAACCAAGGATACAAAGCTATTTTTACTTCAATGGGAGACCTAGTTCATAATCTGAAAACGGAAGAATTCACGCGCAAATCTAAAGCAAGAATGAAGAGAATTAGAGAAGCAGATTTAGTTATCATAGATGACTTGATGTTCATGGCAATGGATCAACAAGAAGCAAATATGTTTTTCCATTTAATAAACGATTTATATAACCAATCGTCCATTATTCTAACTTCTAACAAGGCTCCAAAAGAATGGGGAGAATTATTAGGAGATCAAGCTATAACAACAGCTATTCTAGATAGAATTCTGCATCGAGTAGAGATTATTCATTTAAATGAAGATAGTTATCGTATGAAGCATCGTTCTACCATATTTGGGGAACAAAGTGTTTCAAATTAATGAGCAAAAATTGTGTCATTCTACTTGACGGTCACAATTCCCCACATGTAATAAAAACATGACTGCAATTAATTGAATAAAAACAGAAAAGATACAAGTTAATCTCATTTGCTTCGGCATTACTTTATATTTTCCACCCATTGCAAAATCTCCATAGGGAAAACCAAGTGCCAAAAATACGTACAAAATAGCTACTAACAGAAAAGAAATACTTCCGATCCATGCGGTTACCACGATACCAGCCCCATAAATATTTTCACAATTTACTGTCACTATTAATATAAATATATCATTTATAAGACCTTTTTGAGTGTTAATTTAACAAACGCCACTTGTTATCCAAAAGTGTAACGAAAGGCTTAAAAATGCGACTATGATATTTTTCTTTCCCAATTCAGGCCCAGGAGCTAATTATGCATAAACCGCTTGAAAAACTTATCTAATCTGGGTATTTTTACCTAAATTATGTTATAATTGTCACTAGAAAGGAGATTGATAATAATGAAGAGTATTTTAAGAGTTTTACTATTCACAATGGTTACTACATTATTTGTTTCTTCAGTATCTGCAACAACAAATCCTAGGTATAAAGATGCGGATAACCTTGGAAATATGTTAAATGATCGAAAAGCAATGGTTGAGGAAGCGATAAACGATGGAGATCTCGTAAAAGTTAATGAACTATACGATGATTTTACAACCTACATTAAAAAAACTGAAAGAGCAATTGGGAAAGTTCCTGGAAAATCAAATCGAGACAATTTGTTAAAAACATATGTTAGACCATCCAAGATAACAAAAGAACGTGTTATTTATGAAGTTTCACAAATTAGATTAATGAAAATAATTGAAAACTTACAAAAAAACGGAAAACGAGAAGAAGCCATTGAACAATTTTCAAAATTGGAGAGATTAAAGAAAAGAGCGGTAGAAATAAAAAATGCAGGAGGATATCAAAGTCTTCCAATCCAAATAAGTGAGTATTTAGTAAACCGTGAAAGAGTACTCGATACATATAATAATCCTGACAATAATGAAGAAGCACAACAAGCTTTAAAAGCAATACAAGACGCTCAGAAAAATAGAGATTGGACAAACATAACTGTAGAGACATTTATAGCTGCAGGGGTTGCTAGAGTAAATGAAGATAATTTAGATGAAGTGATTGCTTTCCTAACTAGTCTTGATCCTGGTGTTGGTACATCTGATAGTGAAGAATTAAGTGCCAATGTAGCGGAAGCTTCAAAAAGTATATTAGAAGGTGTATATATAGGGCAAAAACTTTACACAGGGAATGGTCAAGTTTTGTATATTATGAGCTATGATTCATTTGCCTTTGGTTTAGGATATGAAGGGCAAGGCGTTGGGAGTTATCCTATCGTAGGAACAATTAAAGAGGGCACTAATGATGTTTTTGCTGTCGAGTATAGTATTATTGATGGCCCATATCCAACGACGTTTACTGATGGTAGTCTAACAATAGAAAATGGTTCAATAGTATGGTCATTTACAATGGAAGGCACTGAAAACTATTCATTTTCATTTCCGTTGTAAAAGTAATGGTCCTTCATTGCGAAATTCGATAAACATCGTCTTGTATAGGAATAATGCTCCATTACTTTGCTGAAACAAATTTTTGAAGACTATAACACTTTTTCAAAAAAAGTAGAATAAAAGAAGACGAGAATGGCAGTAAAAAGGCTATTCTCGTCTTTTTCTTATCTTTAAAATGAATTAAAGAAGGTATATGCGTAGTAATTTCCTAGTGTACGAAAATGATAGTAAGAGGGAAATTATATAGTAGAAATTACTTATATTTGTAGAAGACTATTCAAATAAAATGTTACAATATTCCTGTTGGGAAATTTTGATAAAGTTGGTGGTGTATGGTATTAGGTGTTTGGTCGTTTTAAAAGCGGTGTCGTGCATTTTGGAAAAGATGAATAAGCAAAGCAACCCGCATGTTACATAATCAGATAAGATTGAGGAAGGAAAAATAGGAGAAGGAGAGGATTTATATGAAAAAGATCGTTTCGATTTTTACATTAATCATTTTACTTAGTACGAGCATATTATTTGTCCCAAATGCAAGTGCGGCGAATAATCAGGCTTATTTAAATGCAGTTAATTTAGGAGAAAAATTAAAAGCTACGGCTTCACAATATAATCAGCGTATAAATGAAGGAGAAATTGTTACTCTAGATCTTTATTATGACCAATTATCTTCATTAATTCGTACGACTGAAAAAGCGATCGGTAAGGTTCCTGGCAGTTCAAATAGAAAAAATTTAAATACTAAATATGTGACTCCAGCCAAAGTTTCTAGGGAACGTGTAATTTATGAAGTTTCTCAATTCCGTTTATTAACCATCCTGGAGGGACATTTACAAAGTGGAAATCTATCAAAATTAAAAAATGATCTAGGGAAACTTGATAGATTAAAAAGAAGAGCTACCGAGATAAAACAAGCAGGTGGTTATGCTGGATTACCGTCATCTGTGAATAAATCACTGTCACAATGGGAATCAGATATAAGAAATCACAAAAATCCTATTGAAAACCAAGTAATAAAAGCAGAAGTTGAAGCAAATAACACGCTGAATTCAGCAAATTCGATTGAATCAGGTGTGATTTATAAAGGGAAAATTTCAGATAGTACGGATGTTGATTATTATAAATTAAATGCTAATGATGCTGGGCATATTCGTGTTAGCTTGACTGATCTTCCAAAAGATTATGAAGTAGCTGTTTATGATCGTGCAGATAATCTAGTTGCTAGGTCAAGTCGTGGTGGAACTAACGGTGAATATATTACAATAGAAAGAGCGGTAGCCGGAAATTACTTCATAAAGGTTTATCCGAATGGAAACGATGATTATAGTGAGTATGAATATAAACTGAAAGTAACATACGAAGCAAATAACAAAAATGGTTCAAATGATACAATGACTAGTGCAAGCCTTATTGAAAATGGGAGATATTATCTGGATACATTAGAAGATCCACAGGATATTGACTGGTATACATTTACATCAGATAAAAGGGGAGATGTTCATGTCACTTTAGATACTCTTCGGTATGATTATGAGGTATATCTTGTTAATAAATTTGGGGAAATAGTTTCAAGGTCAACAAAGGGAAATAATCTATCAGAATCAATATATGTATCAGATTTAGAAGCTGGCACTTACTATATTTATGTTTTAGGTGATTCAGATGATGATTATTCAAAGGACGATAAATATCGTTTAAGAGCAGACTATCCTAAAAATAATATTTATTTTGCAAGTTTAGCAGAAGCAAACAATGTTATGGATAACGCATTTCCATTAATAAATAGTGTTTCGTATGAATTTAAAATCGAACATGGCTTAGACATTGATTGGTATAAAATCACGCCAAACCCAGGCACATTGCGAGTAGTTCTTGATCAATTACCAGAGGATTATGAACTATACTTATATGATCAATATGGAACTAGCGTAGAATCGTCTACTAGAGGTGCAAGAAATAATGAAGTGATTGAGTATGATGTTCGAGAGAAAGTGACCTATTACATCCGAGTTGTACCAGACTCTAGCAGTGATTATAACAAGGCTGCATATCGTTTGAGAGCATTTTACTAAAAGGTTCCCTGCCCCATACGGCAAAAGATAGTTATTTAGAAAAGCTCGCTGGAGAGATATCTCAGGTGAGCTTTTCATTTGGACGAGGAACACTGTAAATTTACTTTTATGTTTCTCTAATAAAAGATAGGAGCGAATTATTTGCCTGACCACTTTTTTTATAGAGGTGTACACAGAAGCTCTATTTCTGAGTAAATCATGGCACATCATTAATGGAAGTCAGCATTTGGATGTCCAAGGTGAAAGAATGGGAGAGATATGGAAGAAAAATGTAATAAAACGATCAGTGTGAAACAAGTACAAGCTTTTTTAACTCAGATTGTCATTGGATATACTTTATAACAAAACTCACATGTAAGATTTTTAACTTGTCTTCTCTTTTATTGCTGAAGATGTAGGTTTCTTGATTTTTTCTTTGCTCTTTTCTTCTAAGAATTTAATGAAATCCTCTTTACTTACCCCAGATTCTGAGGCTATCTTTACTAACTCTATGATTTCTTTACTTAATTCGTTATCCATTTGCATATAATCTCCTAAACTTTAATGTCCGTAAATTTGGGTCTTTTGGTACTCTGAAATCAACTTATCTAGTTTTTGACTAAGGGAAATCGTTATAGGATGGTTCAGTCCAATTACTAAGCCAACTTCAATTAATTCAATTTTGAGAAAGTTAATTTTCATCAATAAGTCGTCATTAGTAGGTGATGTTGGTTCGGATACGGATAGAGGCTGCATTTTCAAACTCCTCCTTTGGTTCAAAAGAACTAATTTCTTTAGTTGATTTTACCAGAGATATTCCAAATATGTAAATTAAAATTTTTAAAACACACGGGAAACACACGGGGACAGGTTCCTTGTCCCAGCAGTAAAGTGGATATTTTAGAAAACATATGCTTTCCTTTTGAGCAGAAGGTAAATAAGGTTCAACATAAAAGCATTTTTACAGAATTATATATCTTAGCTAAGTGATAAAATGATACTATATAGGTCTGTGAGTAAATTTTACCATTTTTTCAAATTAACTACACATATTTAATAAATATTAAAGTAAAACAACTGATAAGGATAATCCCATTTGTTGCCTTCATTTCTGACTAAGATAGCTATTGATACCGTACTTAAGAAAGGCCCTTCTATTTCATCTGTACTAATTAAAAGCGGGATTAGTATA
The DNA here is from genome assembly GCF_021117275.1 of Metabacillus sp. B2-18. Classification (NCBI taxonomy): domain Bacteria; kingdom Bacillati; phylum Bacillota; class Bacilli; order Caryophanales; family Bacillaceae; genus Metabacillus; species Metabacillus sp. B2-18. The sequence continues at coordinate 4,620,711 of NZ_CP088245.1, read as the reverse complement.
ATTGGGACAAAAGCGGCTGAGGAAAGTGTTAAGAAATTTATAGAATATAAACAGAAAAATAGAAAGCTAGTGGCAGGGGATGTTATAGGGGTTAAACGGAAAACTAAACATGGGGTCCCGTTTGAACATTATGGAGTATACATAGGAAATAATAGAGTGATTCACTTTACCTCTAAAGACTCAGATATTGACATGAAAAATAACGAAATCATGGAAACCGATATGAACCATTTTCTAAGGGGATCTGATAGTTTTTTTATCTTGGATTGTGAGCGTGCACATTCGTCTATCAAAAGCCCTCCAATCACAGTGTCCAGATATAAAAACTGGAGCATTTCAAACAATGGTAAGGCAAACAGACCCTCTATATGATCTTCTTAAAAATGTTAACTTATTTTTAGAGCTATACACGCTATTCAAAAAAAGACCTTTGAATACAAATGAAGAAACAATACAAAATGCAAAAAAATGTTTAGGGCAAAAGGAATATAATCTCGTAGTAAATAACTGTGAACACTTTGCCATATGGGTTAAAACAGGTGTTCATCAAAGTCATCAAGTAGAATCGTTTGTAAAGCTGGCAACCATTTAGGGACAGGTTCCTTGTCCCAGATTTATTAAAATTAGTTAACAGAAATCTATTTACAAATTAAACCCAATATAGTAATATATTACTATATTATACATTGTAATTTACATTTATACATTTATACATTTATACATTTATACATTTATACATTTATACATTTATACATTTATACATTTATACATTTATACATTTATACATTTATACACTTATTATATACATCTCGCAATTTACACTTATACACTTATTATATATATCTCTTCCTTTAAAGGGAGATAAAGAAAAATATACATTTAATACACCAAATGAATAGGATTTTTGGCCCTTTCAAAAAGGCTTATTTGGTTGTGTCTTTGTATATTTAATCTTTATCAACTTTCCATAAAGGAGGAGATTTTTTGTTTTTTACGTCAATTTTATACACCAGTAATTTGGAAGGGTGTGGTACTCATGATTAATTTTTTTAACCCATTTTATGCGTTATCCATTCTAGTTTTCCTATTAATTTTCAGTCTGATTTTGCCCAAAAAAATTCTGGGAAAATGCCCTTTACTTATCTGTGATTTCATTTGCCTGGGATCAAGTCATTTTATCAGAAGAAAGTATTTTGAGGGTGTTTCTATTTTCTTAATTTCTGTTGTCTTATGGGTGATTATCGAATTGAGTATTTTAAGAGTTTCTGCTAGTAACCTACAGATGATTACACATTCGGAATTGTTTGTGCCACTAACCATCACCATTAAAGGCATCGTTGTTTTTTTCATTGCAAACATCTTATTCTTTCGAAGAAGTGGGGGTACTAGCTACCTTCACTGGGACCATTCATCAAGTAAAGAAGCAGAAGAACATATGGAGTTTCATGATAGGATGGTTCGAACTCATAATGAAAACGCTAGGCAATCTGAGATGCAGCATGAGTATAGTGAGGAAAACAATCATTTTCATTAATTTAGAAAGAGGAGACGATCGGATTGTTAATTTACTTTAGTATTAAATGGGCAATGATCATTTTAGCAGTTGGGTTTCGGACTTCTTAACAAAAGTAAGGTACGGAATTTCTATCTTATTAACATGATCTCACTTGGCGCAGGCAATATGCTACAAAGAGACTATCTTAATGCAGTTTTAATTTTCCTAGCAGGAGTTCTGATGGCTTTCATTTCAAAATACATCGTTAACTCATTTGATTTTTCGAATATCGGAACGGTGATAGGCATTTTAGCGTTCTTTATTTTCTCATTAAATATGACCATGGTTCAAAGAGAGTTGATTGCAAGGCACCTAGATTAAAGACTTGGAGGTAAATATGAAAAAAGCGATAACAATCTTAGTACTAATTTTATTAGCAGGATGTACACAATCAGAAACGATTCCAACAACAGAAACCACCAAAGATAGTGAGGTAGTTTCTAAACAATTGGACCCATCTGAAATGACACAAGAAGAGTTAAATGCTTTAACCAATGAAGAAATTGATAAAATTAATGGACCAAAGGATGGTAAACCCATTGAGATTAATAAAACAGTGACTGTAGGTGATTACGAGGTTACGTTAAACCACTATTATAAAGTGGATGGTATTTACCGGAAATTTGCTACCGGGCATGTTCAAGCTTCAACGCCAACTAACTCAGAAGATGGATACGCCATTCTTAATGCAAAATTAACAAATTCTTCTGATGAGGAAATTTCTAGCATGGTCATGGTTTCGTTTGACGTCATTACACCTAATGGAGAAGTAAAGAGTGGAAATATTCATGGGACAAATATGTACAATCAATTAGAAGATGGTTCAGATGTGATTCCTGGTGGATACAAAGAGGGAAATCAGGTGATGATTGCTCCGAAAGAAGACGTAAATTTAACCTTAAGAATAACAGAAGTGGCAGGTCAAAACCTCAGGGACCCAATGGTTGTTGAAGTACCATTGCCTGTAGAATAACTACTAATTTTTTAGTCAATTGGAGGAATAATAATGAAAAAACATCTTACTAGTTTAGTATTATCAGTTTTAACATTTGGGATTTTAACAATAGCAGTGCCAGCAGATACTATTGCTGCGGAAGTCAACTCAACCTTCATAGATGTAGAGCCTAATCAAACTTTTTCAGCAGCAACAACAATTGAATTAAATAAAGAATATGAATCTACGTTTAAAGGAGATCGAGTGAGTGAAGAAGATGACTATTACAAATTCGAATTGAAGGAAAGTGGTTTAGTCACATTAAATGTTGATAGTAGTGACGTTAAAGGTGATGTGGCAGTCTTACTAACGAATGGAAAAGTAGATAATCGTTTTATTAAGTATTCATCTAACCCAGGAGAAATTGGAGATGAGCAGGCAAATGTTGGCTTTCCAGCTGGAACTTATTACTTAGTTCTTTCAGCTGGGAGAGCTCCTAGCGAAATCAATTATTCATTCAGTGTTGATTTTGAGCCGGGTGAGTACTTTGAAAAGGAAGACAACCAATTAAGAGTCGAAGCAAATGATTTAGAGCTTAACAAGCGTTATAAAGGCTTTTTTAACTCAAATGATTCAATTGATACTTACAAATTTACTCTTATTGAAGATAGTACTGTCACACTAAAGCATAAAAGAGAGCCGGAAAGTTTTGGTTGGTTAAAGATTGATGATCGTAATGGAGAGAATGTATTCAAAGATTTTCAACGATCAAATACTCCTTTTGAAGATCGTGACATTGTTTACAATGTTGAGCTGAAAGCAGGCACTTATTTCTTAGAAGTAGATGAGATTATGCAAACGGACCTTCCTAGCTTTCCATATGAGATTGAATTATCGGTAAAGTCGAAAAGCGAAGTTCCTTGGATTGGGAGAGTTCTCATACAAAATGAAGATATCGTCCTTTACAACCCACAGGGAAAAGCCCATAGAAAGCTACTAAAAGGGGAAGGCTTAAGGGTATTTGAAGTACAAGAAGATCGTTACCAAGTAGGTGGCGGGTATTATGTTCTGAAAGGAAATAAAGGAGACACTCTTTACTACTACGGACATGTGTGGGGAAAAGAATCTGCAATGAATGTTTACACTCCTGATGGAACATTGTTCAAAAAGTTCAACCCAAAACAAACTGTCAGAGTATATGCAGTTGAAAACGGCCGCTATATGGTAGGTGGAGGATACTATGTCCTTCCAACTCAGCATGTACAGCTTGATAGATAAGGGGACGGGTTCATTGGCCCTGGGGACGGAGGGACAGGTTCCTTGTCTCTCCCGCCCCCACTTTTTTTACCTGTTCACTTTAGCGAAAGACAAGCGTTTTAACGGTAAACATATTTGACCTAAAACAATAGAAATTTTTAATATGTTTATGCAGGATTTCCCCAGATAATGTCGAAATGAACCTATATCTCCAACCTTACCATCTATTATTCCCCCACAGAATAAGCTCATTATTTTTCCTATTAAAATGAAGTTCATAATTATGATATAAGGAGGTCATGCCTTTGACAGTAAAAATCTCAAGCGTTGGTTTAAGAGGTTTAGAAGGTTATAGAGTACAAGTAGAAGTCCAAGTACGCCCCGGAGTGGAGTCCATGGTCATTGTCGGACTGCCGGATACTTCTGTCAAAGAATCAAAGGAACGTGTATTATCATCGATTCGGTCGATTGTTAGTTCGGGGACAGCCGAGAAGGTAGTAGTCAATTTATCACCATCAGAACAGAAGAAAAATGGTCCGTTGTTTGATTTGCCTATCGCCATTGGAATTCTTAAGGAAAAGAATTATATAAAGGAACAGATACCGCCCGACACCATGTTCATAGGGGCTTTGTCGCTAGATGGCACGATTGAAAGGGTAGAAGGGATGCTGCCTGCGTTAATTGCTGCTGTGAAGTTGGGCTATAAAAGAGCTTTTCTTCCATACGATCCGCGTATACCAATTGATATGTTAAGCGGAATCGAGTGTGTTGTTGTTCAGCATATCAAAGATGTTATAAATTTATTATGTGGTCAGCCCCCTTTATCATTACAGACATTCACACCCTCACCTATACAGGAACCCCCTTTCTTCGATCACCAAAAGGATTTTTCACACATTATAGGTCATCAATTTACAAAAGAAGCACTAGAAATAGCTGCTGCCGGAGGTCATAATGTCCTTATGAGCGGCCCACCCGGTTGTGGAAAAAGCTTACTTGCTGAAACATTTCCGTCCATTCTTCCACCACTTTCTAAGTCGGCACAATTAGAAGTAATAAGCTTATATCAACTCGCAAACGAAAGACTGTATGATCCCCAAATGGCTCCATTTCGACATCCGCATCATTCTGCCTCTGCCATCGCGATTATTGGTGGTGGATCTTATCCAAAGCCAGGTGAAATCTCACTTGCTCACCATGGTGTTCTTTTCCTAGATGAAATGGCCGAATTTACGAAGAAAACCTTAGATATGCTTCGTCAACCTCTTGAAACGGGAAAGGTCACTATTAGCAGAGTTCACTCAACTGTGACATACCCAGCCTCTTTTATCCTCATCGGGGCTATGAATCCCTGTCCATGTGGTTACCTCGGCTCTTCCTCTCACTATTGCACATGTTCTCAAAAACAAATCAAAGCTTATCGTAATCGTGTATCGGGACCTGTTTATGATCGAATGGATATCCTGCTTTCGTTGAACTCTGTTGATCTCGATCAGGTTACAGGGAAGGAAGAAACATCCCTCGAAATACGTTGTCGTGTGGGGAAGGCGAGGGAGATGCAATTTACTCGGTATCAAGAGCAGGTTACTAATGCAAAAGTAGCTTATGATTTATTAATTAAAACCAGCCCTTTGACGGAAAAACAACAAAAAATAATAATGAGGGAAGCAACTAAAAATCAGTGGAGTAACCGCGTTCAAATTGAAATTTTCCGCTTAGCCAGAACGATCGCAGATTTAGCAGGAGAACTAGAGATAACGGAAGAGTCCGTATGGAAGGCTATTCAATTAAGACGAACAGTTTTTCGGGAGTTGAGGTGATTGTTATGCCTAGAATAGCAAGGAAAAAGAGTCGAAGTGGTATCTATCACGTGATGCTAAGAGGAGTAAATAAACAGACAATTTTTGAAGACAATGTGGATAGAATAAGATTTCTAGAAACCATCAAGAAATATAGAGATCAATGTAAATATCAACTATATGGGTATTGTTTAATGGATAATCATGTTCACCTTTTATTGAAAGAAGAGGCAGAAAGTGTTTCAGATTCTGTAAAACGAATTAGCTCAAGCTATGTTTACTGGTATAACATGAAATACGATCGCTATGGGCATTTGTTTCAGGACCGTTTTAAAAGTGAAGTAGTTGAGAGTTCAGTTTCTTTTTTAAAGGTCTTAAGATATATACATCAAAATCCTTTAAAAGCGGGACTGGCTGGGAGTGTTTTTGATAGTAAATGGACGAGTGTGAACGAATATTTTGTTAAGTCAGAGATTGTTGATATAGATTATGGACTTGAATTGTTTTCGGATGATAGAAGTGATTCTATTAAATTGTATAAAGAATTTATGGGACAGCCCAATGATGATGAATGCTTAGATGATCATGTGAGAATAAGAGTAACTGATAGTGAAGTGAAAGATTACTTATGCGATGAAATGGGGGTTACACATGTGAGTCTTTTGCAACAAATGGACAAAGAAAAGAGAGATTTAATTTTAAGTAAGTTGAAAGAGATGAATGGCGTCTCAATAAGGCAGCTGTCGAGAGTGACCGGTGTATCCAGGTCTGTGATTGAACGGGTGGGACAGGTACCTTGTCCCACAACGGGACAGAGGGACAGATGAACTGTCCCATAAATTGACAATAATATAAGTACTCGTTAGTATGAATATTAATGATACATATTAGGGAGGCAATAATAATGAGAAGTCATTCTCGTAGCACCTTAATGAGATCTCAAGAGCATCGTACTAAGTTAAAAAGTGTTTATAAAGGAAAATTAAGTACAATCCCTCTCAAAGTTGATACTGATTTTGATATGGATAAACTTCAGAAAAGTAGCAAGGCTATTTATGTTGGAGAAGACGGCACAGTTAATGTTAATTACAAAAATAAAGCACATAAAGAGTTTGCGGAAGATTGGCTTTGTGATTAATGAAACCAGGTGAAGTATACAGGGTGTTTGTACCTTATCAAGATAAGCAGGGTGGTAAATATCGTCCTGCTCTGATTATGAATACATCACAGGGAAAAGCCATAGTAGTTGCAATCAAAATTACAAAAACCCCTCCTACCTCTAGATTTCCCATAGAATCTATATCCGAAATTGGAGAAGTGTTCCGTTGCACCACCCCTCATATGCACAGTACGATTTTTTCCTTATATTAAATACAAGTTTTCAATATAACTATATAGGTAAATTACTTTATTCAGATTTTCATAATATACTTCTAGCATTTAGACGTTTTCACAATTTGTAATTATGTAGTAGGTGTGTAATTATCTAACAACAGAAGTTTCAACGGGACAAGGAACCTGTCCCCTGTCGTTTCCCTGTCGTTTTTTGTCAATTAATATACATTCCGTTTGTTGAATAATCATGATAATATTTTTCTAGTTAATAATACTTTTGTACTAGAAGAGAGGGTTTATTTATGAAAAAGGTTTTGCCATTATTACTTGTTTTACTATTATCTCTTAGTTTCGTACAACCTCAATCGGCAGCTGCTAAGGTTATGTGGGGGAATATGGAACTGAAAAAAGGCCAAATTGGTCGAGTTACAATGTTAAAAGATGTTAATATCTACACTAAGTCTGATGATGAATATGTTAAATCAGGCACTGCTAAAAAAAACCAATTAAACAGAGTTTATACAAACCGTAACGGCTATTTAGGAATTGGTGGAGGAAAGTATATAAAAAATGATAGTTCAGTAAAGTATGAGACTCCATCTCAATCTAGATTACAAGCTGCTAATGGTGTAAGAATCGTGAAGAAATCATACCCAGGTACAAATTTTATTTATCCTCAAGTAACTAATATGTTTGACAAAAAGGCAGAAAAGAAAATCAATGACGAGCTATATTCAATTGCTCAATCTATCAACGAAACAATCATAAGCTTTGAAGAGGAAGAAGCTCTAGCAAGAGAAGATTGGGATGATTATGGATACGGAGATTTTTGGGATTGGGAATATGACTTTTCATTTGAAATCCACTATAACCAAGAACATCGTCTAAGTGTTCTTTTTAGAGAGTATGCCTATACAGGTGGTGCTCACGGGATGAGCGGTATTTACACATTGAATTTTGATTGTTTAACAGGAAACACAATTAACTTATCATCAGCAATAAAGGGAAAATTAAAGACTGTTAGAAACTATGCATATAATGATTTACGAAATCAAGAAAAACGCGGTGAAGAAATGTTATTACTTGATTCAGTAAACCAAATTGTCATTAACGACAGCGATCGTCCATGGGTTTACAATGCAAAAGGAGTTAAACTATTCTTCCAAGAATACGAAGTAGCTCCATACGCTTCGGGAAATCCAGAAGTGATCGTACCTGCAGTTGTTTATAATTAGGGGACAGGTTCCGCGTCCCAACAGTCTCTGGAATACTTTGATCTTCCAGTGGTGAAATTTAATAGTAGTAAGTAAAAGTAAACTAGCGACTTTCTATTGAAATTCGCTAGTTTTTTTGTGGAAAGATTGTAATGAATAGCATAAACGGTATATGTTCCCTTAATTTACAACTCTCTTTATGGATGGGACAATGTACCTGTCCCCATGTCCCTGTAGAATTATACACACTTACAATGTTATCCTAATAATGTAAAACTTTTAATAGTAATGGAGGTACGTATTCTTGAAATCAAACAATAAAAGATTAGGTTTTCTAGTTGCGGCGATAGTTGTTGTGATTATCTTAGTTGGGCTTATCATTTGGGGAGTAAATAAAGGTAATGATACTACTAAGGAAGAGTCTCAACAAGAAGAGAGTCACACAACTGAACAAACAGAGGATTCAGCAGATAGCTCAAAAGAAGAGGAGCAATCAGAGGTGAAGAATGAGGCTGAACTTCTAACAGTTGAAAAGTATAAACAAATCGAAAATGGCATGACATACGATGAAGTGAAACAAATCATCGGTTCCGATGGGGAAGTCATGTCCGAAGCAGGAGAGAAAGGATCTGAGGTTCACACAGTTATGTATAAGTGGGAAACTGGCGATGAAAATAAAGCCGCAAACTTTACATTTCAGGGTGGGCAATTGATTGATAAGACGCAGATTGGGTTGGAATAGCAGGGACAGGTTCCTTGTCCCACCAAGTAAAAAGGAATCTCACAGTCGAATAGGCTCTGTGGGATTTTTTTGTATTAAAATACTTTAGAGATTATAAAGTGAGGAATATTCGAAATTAACTGTACATTAATCTATTAAATCTAGTATGATTATCATATAAAATTTCCTTGTAATATACGTAAAAAGTACCATACCTTTGTCTAAATTAGTCTAATACTAGACAAAGGAATGAAAGCGCTTAACATTGATCTTAAAGGGGGAAAGCAAGATGAACCTTAAATTCCTTAACTCAATCCGCACAAAATTATTACTTTTCAGTTTGCTATTATTAATTATTCCTAGTGCGGTTATTGGGTTCACTAGTTACACCAAAACAGTAGATGAACTAGATGCAGCAGGTCAAGCCCAGCTGAAAAATAACGTTCAACTGGTTCTTGAAATGATCGACCTACTAAACAGCGAAGTTGAACAGGGAACCATGACTCTTGAAGAAGCACAGGATAAAGTAAAGACTGTTATTCTCGGAGAAAAAGGGGCCGATGGGACAAGACCAATCAACAAAGACATCGATGTTGGTGAACATGGATATATGTTTGTTATTTCAGATGATGGGTCATTAATTGCTCATCCTAGTAAAGAAGGGGAAAATATTTGGGATTCAGAGGACCCTAACGGAACAAAGGTTGGGAAATTGGTAGTAGAACAGGCCTTAAATGGGAATGGATTTTCAACGTATGATTGGGCTTTACCTGATAACCCAGATAAAGTTGAACCAAAAATCACCTATGCAGAGCAAGACTCTCATTGGGGTTGGATTGTTTCTGCTGGTACTTATACGATGGACTTTAACCAAGGAGCAAATAGCGTATTGATGAACCTGTTAATTACATTAGGAGCATCAATCGTAATAGGAGTTATTGTTGTTTCGGTGTTTTCCGGGGTAATGGCAAAGCCGGTTATAGCGATTACAGAAAGCTCAAAAAGTGTCGCAAACGGTGATTTAACAGTAGAACCACTACCTTTCAAGTCAAAAGATGAAATTGGTGAATTAGCAGAGAATTTTAATAGAATGGTTGATAGTTTGAAAGGGTTAATTAAACAAGTTGGTGATTCTGCGGAAAAAGTAGCAGCATCCTCTGAAGAGCTAACAGCAGGTTCGGATTTGACAAAAAAGGCAACCGAGCAGATTTCAACATCAATCCAAGAAGTTGCTATTGGATCAGAGAAGCAGGTTTCAAGTACAAGCCAAGCGAACACTACTGTTGCAGAAATTTCAGAAGGTATGAGCCAGGTTACTAAATCGATACAAGAGGTTGTGAAACTTACTGTACAAACAAATAAATCAGCTAATAATGGAAGCAATGTGGTTACTCAGACGATTGCGCAAATGAAGATGATGCAGGATAAGGTGAAAACAACCTCGAATGTTGTGAATAGTCTAGGTGAAAAAACAAAGGAAATTAATGAAATCGTTTATTTCATAACAGAACTTGCCAATCAAACAAACTTATTAGCTCTTAACGCTGCTATTGAGGCGGCTAGGGCTGGAGAACAAGGAAAAGGGTTTGCCATCGTAGCTGATGAGGTTCGTAAATTGGCCGAACAGTCGGGCCAAGCTGCTGGGAAAATCCAAACATCTATGAGTCTCATACAAAGCGAGGCAACTCAAGCTGTACTTTCTATGAATGAAGGAACGGCTGTTGTCGAAGAAGGAATCAAAATGGTTCATCAAACAGGCGAGACCTTCCATGGCATAGCAGAATTGATCGAACAAGTTACCTCCCAAACGCAGGAAGTATCCACAATTGTAGAAGAAGTAAATTCAAGGTCGCAAAATGTGGTAGGAATTGTTGAAGAAGTGGCCCATATATCAGAGCAATCATCCTCCAACACTCAACAAGTAGCAGCTGCTGCTGAAGAACAAAGTGCTTCAATGGATGAAATTGCTGGTTCTGCAGAATCTTTGAGTAAGATGGCGCAGGAGTTGCAGGGGGTTATTCAGAAGTTTAGGTTGTAGGGGGCGGCCCACGGGGACAGGTTCCTTGTCCGTAGCCACTGAAAAAGTATTATTACCTACCCAGCACGCATTTGGCGAATTTCATAATCTATAACAAAAAAGTTGGAGAAAATGGAAATAAAATTAGATTCAGCTTCTTTCTTAGAGGATAGTATTGCTGCTATCCTCTTTAAATTTACTGTTAATGCAGTTAATTTTGCTTGTAAAGCCATGTTTTTTGACCGTACCCTCTGGCAGGATTTAGCCCATTTAAATTCTACATCACGCCATTTTCCCACTCTTGGCATGCTCTTTTCCTGTATTCCTTTTTAAACTCTTATAATAGTTTAAGTTTATGAGTTTCTGGAATTCTGTTGCATAATAAAAAGTAGATGCTTAATTGCATTTTTTTCTGTAAGCATAAAGAGAAAACCTTCCTTCTTTGATTAATTGTTTCTTGGTCGATTCAATAATACCAAAGTAGGAGGGTTTTCTTTTCTTTTATTTTTAATATTTAGGATTTGTTTTTAGTGACCCGGATAATTGTCCCAAAAATATAAAAATAAAGCGTTTACAAACCCGGAATTATCCTTTATAATAAATTTAACAAGTTAAGAGCCGTGCTGATGAGTCTTTGAGAGACAGCTAGTAATATTAATAGGTCTTAAAACCTATTAGTACTATTAGCTGTCTTTTTTTATCTCTAAAATTAGCAAACTGTTAGCTTGTTAATGAAAAAATTAAATAGGCAGAGGGGGAATTAGCGTGTCAGCATTTTTAGGTGAAATTATTGGAACAATGATTTTAATTATTTTTGGTGGCGGCGTTGTTGGGGGTGTAGTCCTTAACAAATCAAAAGCAGAGGGTTCTGGATGGATTGTTATTACTTTGGGATGGGGATTTGCGGTTGCGTTCGGGGTTTATGCCGTTGGTAGTATAAGTGGTGCTCACTTAAATCCAGCTGTAACTGTTGGCTTGGCATCTGTTGGGCAATTTCCTTGGGCAGACGTACCATCATATATCGCTGCGCAAATGATAGGGGCATTTCTTGGTGCAACAATTGTTTGGTTATATTATTATCCACATTGGAAGGCTACGGAAGATCAAGGAGCAAAACTAGCTGTGTTCTCAACTGATCCAGCAATTGCACATACTCCAGCTAATTTTATAAGTGAGGTTTTAGGTACAGCCGTATTAGTTTTTGGACTTTTATTTATTGGAGTAAATGAATTTACTGAAGGATTAAATCCTATTATAGTTGGTTTCTTCATTACAGCAATCGGGTTATCTTTAGGTGGAACAACAGGTTATGCAATTAACCCTGCTCGTGATTTAGGGCCGCGCATCGCTCATTTCATATTACCAATAGCGGGAAAAGGATCATCAAACTGGAAATATGCATGGATTCCTGTCATAGGACCAATTGTAGGTGGTGTTCTAGGAGCCCAGTTTTATCAAGCATTATATGTAGGCGGTTCCATTACACCGTTATATATTTTAATAGGGGCATTAGCTATCATTGCAGTAGTTGCAAAGATTTCTAATTTAAATAAAGGAATTGAAGTCAATAAACAAAAGGTAGTCTAAAAAATTCTGATATAAATTTGAGGAGGAATTCATATGGAAAAGAAATATATTTTAGCATTGGACCAAGGTACTACTAGCTCAAGAGCCATTCTATTTAATAAAAATGGGGAAATTGTAGAAGTTGCACAAAGAGAATTTCCTCAATATTTCCCTCAACCAGGTTGGGTCGAGCATAATGCGCTAGAAATATGGAGTTCTATATTAGCTGTTATGGCAGAAGTGTTAGCTAAAAAAGATATTTCTCCAAAAGAAATTGCGAGTATTGGAATTACGAATCAACGTGAAACGGCGGTTGTTTGGGATAAAGAAACAGGCAAACCAGTTTACAATGCCATTGTGTGGCAATCAAGACAAACGGCTGATATTTGTGAAGAATTAAAAGCTGATGGATATAATGATATTTTCCGTAAAAAAACAGGATTGTTAATTGATGCCTATTTTTCAGCAACAAAGGTGAAATGGATCCTTGATAATGTTGAAGGTGCAAGACAAAAAGCGAATGAAGGAAAACTTTTATTCGGAACAATTGATACTTGGCTAATTTGGAAATTATCTGGTGGTACAAAGCACGTAACAGATTATACCAATGCGTCAAGAACACTCATGTATAACATTTATGAGTTAGCGTGGGATGATGAATTGCTAGAGATTTTAGATATTCCAAGATCTATGTTACCTGAAGTTCGATCTTCTTCAGAGGTTTATGCTGAAACAGCTGACTATCACTTCTTTGGAGAAGCAGTTCCAATTGCCGGTGTAGCAGGAGATCAACAGGCAGCATTATTCGGGCAAGCTTGCTATGAAAAAGGGATGGCCAAAAACACATATGGTACTGGATGCTTTATGTTAATGAACACAGGAGAAAAAGCGGTACCTTCGGAGCATGGATTACTAACAACCATTGCATGGGGTATTGATGGAAAAGTAGAGTATGCTTTAGAAGGAAGTATTTTCGTCGCTGGTTCCGCTATTCAATGGTTACGTGATGGAATAAAAATGATAGAAAACGCACCTGAATCTGAAGGTTATGCAGAAAAAGTAGCTTCAACAGACGGAGTTTATGTTGTTCCTGCGTTCGTAGGGCTAGGTACACCTTATTGGGATAGCGATGCAAGAGGATCTGTTTTTGGATTAACTCGAGGAACAACAAAAGAGCATTTTGTTCGCGCAACACTTGAGTCTCTTGCTTATCAAACGAAGGATGTACTGCAAGCAATGGAGGCAGATTCAGGAATTCAATTAAAGAAATTACGAGTAGATGGAGGCGCTGTTAAAAATAATTTCCTTATGAACTTCCAAAGTGATATTTTGAACGTACCAGTTGAACGCCCTGTTGTTAATGAAACAACAGCTTTAGGTGCTGCATATTTAGCCGGCTTAGCAGTTGGATTCTGGAAGGATCGCGAAGAAATTGCTACACAATGGCAAATTGATGAATCATTTGAGCCTTCAATGGAGGACGAACAAAGAGACGAACTTTATGAAGGATGGCAGCAAGCTGTTGAGGCTACAATGGCATTTAAACCTAAAAAGCGACAAAACAAATTGCAAACGACTTAAGCAAATTAATTGTTGGATCACTTAGAGATTTGTAAGATCATTATGTAATAAATTATAAGATTATTTATACAAGTTAATAGGTATGGTCAGAGATTATGAGGGACCACAACTAGGCTGTAAAAGAGCTTCTTTACAGTTAATGTTGTGGTCCCATTTTTTGGTTATGAAAGGTGGATTAAAGGGGAAGATGTCAGGTTCTTACATGAGGATCTCTAACCTGTGTAATAGAAGTAGTAATCAATATTCAAGTTTAACAGAACGTTTTTAAAAAGTAATTTTGAAAGGATGATCGTTATGACTCAGTTTTCAAGTTTAAACCGCACCCAATACCTCGATAATATGGAGAGTCAAACCTTAGACTTGCTCGTTATTGGAGGAGGTATTACAGGATCGGGAATTGCTTTAGATGCTCAAATTCGTGGATTAAAAACTGGCTTAATTGAAATGCAGGATTTCGCCGCAGGAACTTCAAGTCGATCTACTAAACTAGTTCATGGTGGTCTACGTTACTTGAAGCAATTTGAGGTAAAGCTTGTTGCTGAAGTAGGAAAAGAAAGAGCCATCGTTTATGAAAATGCACCACATGTTACAACGCCAGTATGGATGATGCTACCGATCATTGAAAATGGAACATTTGGTAAATTTTCTACATCAATCGGACTGAAGGTATATGATTTTTTAGCTGGTGTAAAAAAAGGTGAGAGAAGAAGTATGCTTAACCAAGAGAAAACTCTTGAACGTGAGCCTCTTTTACGTAAACAAGGATTAAAGGGTTCTGGTGTGTATGTTGAGTATCGAACAGATGACGCGCGTTTAACACTCGAAGTCATAAAGGAAGCAGTAAACCGCGGAGTGTTAGCGACAAATTATACAAAAGCAGAAGATTTTATTTATGAAAATGGAAAGATAATAGGAGTTACCATTCAGGATTTAATTACAGGGGAAAAAAGAAAAATTTATGCAAAGAAAATCGTAAATGCAGCAGGACCATGGGTGGACACGTTAAGAGAAAAAGATCAATCAAAAAAAGGGAAATATCTACATTTAACAAAAGGAGTACATCTCGTTATTGATCAATCGCGGTTTCCATTAAAAGAAGCTGTATATTTCGATACACCTTTTAAAGATGGAAGAATGATGTTTGCGATCCCACGTGATCATAAAGCATATGTCGGGACAACAGATACGAACTATAAAGGAACAATTAGCCACCCAAGAATGACGAAGGAAGATCGAGATTATATTCTAAAGGCAACCAATTACATGTTTCCAAATCTACACTTAACTCCGGACGATGTTGAATCAAGCTGGGTTGGGTTACGACCGCTTATCGATGAAGAAGGAAAAGATCCTTCTGAAATTTCAAGAAAAGATGAAATATTTGTTTCGGGTTCTGGACTGGTGACCATTGCAGGTGGAAAATTAACAGGCTATCGCAAAATGGCAGAAGGTGTTGTCGATCTTGTGTTAGGAGAATTACATGGAAGTGATTATCCTAAGTGTTCCACGGATAAGGTAATTCTTTCAGGAGGAAATGTCGGCGGCTCAGAACAGTATCCTTTCTTTGTTCTTGAACAAGTACATGAAGGGATTGAACTTGGCTTAACCAAAGAAGAAGCTACGAAGCTAGTAAATCGATATGGATCTAATATTTCCTATCTTTATGAAATCATAAAACATAGAGGCGTCGAAGCAGAGCAGGCAGGACTATCTCTAGAAGTATTTGCATCACTGATCTACGGAATTGAACATGAAATGGTAGAAACACTATGTGACTTTTTTATTAGAAGAACAAGTAGTCTTTTCTTTGATATAAGTTGGGTACAAAAATGGAAAGATCCTGTGGCTACCTATATGACTACGATCCTAAACTGGTCAAAGGAACAGGAACTCCATTTTTCCGATGAGCTAGAAAAACACATACATGATGCGATTGTTCCTGAAGATTCTGAGAAACTTCCTGATCAAAAAAGTGTGTAAAAAATGTACATTGAAATCTTTGATACAGAGTGACCTGGGCAAGCATTTTTATCTAGCTTGCCTTTAAAAAATGCAGTATTGACACCGGTGAAAATAGGAACCGGTTCCTATTTTATATGATTCGACTGGTAAAAATATAGGAACAGAATCTGGTTCAAAAGGTATAGGTCTTATGATATAGTTAATCTAATTTGGAAGTTTATTGTTGCAGCTTTCCTTTTTAGATTTTTAAAAAAATAAAAGGGGTTTACTAGATGAAGAGATTAATTTGTAGCATAACCTTAATGAGTGTGATTTGTCTTAATTTAATTATTTCTGGATGTACAAATAAAGTAACTCTAGAGAAACAGGAGGAAGATTCGTCTACAGAAATAAAAGAAATAGATCAATCTAATGAAGGCTCTTCTACAAGTAACACTCCTGTTAAAAAAACGGATTTGTCACCTTTTTTTGAAGAAGTTAAAGGTCTAAGTGGACAGGATGCTCTAAGTTATTTTGAAAGCTTACCGTCAAAGGGACTATCAGAGAGTGATATTTTAGAGTTTTTCATTAATATTCCTTTATCAAATGCTAATAATGAAATAGCTGAACTATTTAAAAGAGAAAAGTTTGAATCGTATATGAACAGTTATCCAACTGGAGATCCGTATGATAACTATAAATGGGAAAATGGTGCAGGTAGTGAAGTTAAGGGATCATTTAGTGATTTAAATATAAAACTACCATTTGCAAATTATGTAAGCTTGAATGAAGGACCCGTAGGAGATAAGGATAAAGTATATCGAATTGGGGTTGCTATTCATGGGTTTGATCAGCCATGGAATGTTGGACTAGCAGACTCTGCCCAGTGGGAAGCAGATAGGCATTCAAATGTTGAATTAGATGTGAAGGATGCTCAGTGGGATAATGATAGCATGGCTGATATTATTGATAGCTTTGTCCTGCAGAAGGTTGATGGGATCTTAACCTGGCCTATGGTTGAATCAGAAACCACAATTGCCCCTGTTGAAAGAGCACTTGAAGCTGGTATACCTGTAGTAAGTGTTGATAGAATGACTGGTTTAGAAGCCACAACAAGTAGAGTAACAGGAAACTTCCCTGCAAATGGTGCACAAGCTGGTATGTATTTGGTATGGAAATTGGCACAAGAGAGCGAGCTCAAAGCTAATGTTTTACTTTTAAGAAAGCCTCTTGGAAGTACTGCTGATGCTAATAGAACTGGTCACTTTTTAAAGGTGTTAAGTTATTTTCCAGATATTAAAATATTAAAATCTTATCATGATCATGATAATACCGCTGAGGCCTTAGCTAATATGCAGTTAGCATTAAATGAATTTTCCAAAATCGATGTTGTTTTTGGTACTGGAGACCATGAAACCATAGCTGCATATGATGCTGCGAATGAAAAGAATCGATTAAATAGTAGAGACGATGGTAAAAAGATGATCTTTTTATCAATCGATGATTCTAAGACAGCGATAAATAATGTCAAAGAAGGAAAATTTGAAGTAAATACACCTTACACCCCATTTATTGCTGACATAGGGATGAGGACACTAATGAAAATTATAACAAAAGATGGAGATATTCCTCACAATATAATTACCCCAAACATTCCAATGGTCACTAAAGATGGTGAGACTATTTTTGGTATAAAAACTCAAACACCTGACCAATGGTATGACTATACGTTTGGAGCACCGGTAAAATAAACAGAAATCTTTCTAGGATTTGATATAGAAATTAAAGGGGTAAATATGATGGAACGGAAAAAAATTCGTTTTTCAATGAAGAAGAAGCTTATTTTTAGCTTTACAGCGATTATACTTCTTATGTCATTAGTGAGTTTGATTTCTTATTCACTAATGAAATCATTTGTTGATCAGCAAAATATAATGGTAACAAAGAATGTGTTAGCAAATGAAATTATCTCGTTAACAAATGAAATTTCACAAGATATATCGAAATATATTTTAGATCAAACACCAGAAAAGAAAGAAATTATTCAACAAAAGTTCGATAAAATTAATACTAATCTTGAACTTATTAAAAAGAATGTTTCAGGTAAAAAAGAATTAAAGGCGTTTGATTCTGCTAGCAGAATGCTACTTTCTTATTCAGAAGAAAATGAAAAAGTTTTTCAGAGTAAAGATTCTTCTGAAATGGTCGAACAAAACAAGCTAATGAAAAGATATGCTCGATTAATTCAGGCGGGGATTCAGGATTATATGTCAGTTGAATTAAAACAGCAAAAAATACACAGTGAGGAATTAACGAATAAATCGAATTTCACTGGTATATTAAGTATTATTGTTATCATTTTATTAGGGATCATAAGTATTATATACGCATTTATTTTTTCTCTTAAAATCGGAAAATCGCTAAATAAGATGGTAAATCTCGCTAGTGATATTGCAGGGGGAGATTTGAAAGAAAAAAATATAGACATTACGTCTAACGATGAAATTGGTGATCTTTCTCAATCTATTATTCATATGGAAGGTAGTTTGAGGGAAATGATAACCGAGGTTACAAAACTTTCAAATGAAGTCAATAATCAGAGTTCTACTTTTTTGAATTCATCAGAAGAAGTAAGACATATGAGCCAACAAGTAGAAGCAACAATTGAAGAGCTAGCAACTGGTACAAGGGTTCAAGCTGAAAATGCAACGAGTATATCTCAAAAAGTAAGAGACTTTAATAAAGAAATAATCTTTGCAAATGAATCTAGTGAAAAGTTAGTCCAATTTTCTAAACAAGTTTTAGATGTGTCCACTAACGGAGACAAACAGATGAGTGAATCGTTACTGCAAATGAGTAGGATCAATAAGGTAATGGAAACATCTGTAGGGAAAATTAAACTCCTCGAAGATAAAACACATTCGATCACTGGTATCGTAGGTGTTATTAAGGAAATTGCGGATCAAACGAATCTACTTGCACTCAATGCTTCTATTGAAGCAGCAAGAGCAGGCGAAGCAGGAAAAGGATTTGCGGTTGTGGCATCTGAAGTGAAAAAACTCGCTGAAGGGGTTACAAGATCAGTAGAAGATATTTCGTCTATTGCCTATAGCATTAAGGAAGGAACAACTGAAATTGCGGAGGGCTTAAATAAGGGATATGAGGAAGTAAATAAAGGAACTGAACAAATCGAAATAACGGGAAGGCAGTTTGTGGATATTAAACAAAATATTGAAGAAATGTCTAGAAGGGTTAACGAGATATCAGATGTATTTATCAGTATTCAACAAGGCAGTAACCAGATTATTGAATCCGTTGAGCACATTGCTTCGATCTCAGAAGATAACGCCACAGGCTCAGAACAAATCTCTGCATCAGTAGAAGAACAAAATAAAACAGTAGAAAACATAGCCGAAAGTGCAAACAAACTAACGATCCTAGTAGAAAACATGAACGGAATGGTCAACAAATTTAAAGTTTAGAGGGGACAGGTTCCTCGTCCCAACCAGACATTAATGTAGGACGAGACGTGGGGACAGGTTCCTCGTCCCAACCAGACATTAATTTAGAAAGCTCATGTGAAAGAAATCTTACATGAGCTTTTTTACTTTTAAAATGGGACGAGGGACCGGCCCCTCTGTCCCAGATGACTTAACGTTTTCTATTTTTATATTTAACTCTCTCAACCAACTCGACGTAAGAATGTAATAAAACAAGAGGCCAAAAAAAGATGGTTAAAATCGCCTTGAATTGAGTAATACCTCTATATCTATAAAGTGAAAGGACTAACCCAATCATCATATAAATCAGTAACTCCATTAGCATGATGATCCTCCTCCTTTTTAAGCATTATATTCAACAGGTGGTTAGTTTGTTATGAAAATTAACAGGTGGAAGGATAGAAATTTGGGTGAGAGGTGGAGGGGGAAAGACCGCGAGAAGAAAATGTCTTGATACTGACATAATCTAGACAAGCCTTAACGCTGTATCTTTGTTCCGAGGATTCTAAACTTAACAAAGCGGGTATAGAAAGAAAAAACCAATGCGAGGGAACCCAATGAGCAAAAAGAGAAAGATGATCATAATTGGCATTATCATTATAATACTAACATCCATCATGATTTATCACAGAGTTAAACCCCTTCCACCCGGCATTTCTTATCAAGGTACAGCACATACAATGCCCCAACAAGATGTGGAGTTTTTATACGACCTCACCTATCAAAAAGATGGAGAAGAAGTGCATGATCACTCCATTTTTACCGAAGTATTTAAAGCAATTGAAGAAGCCGAACATTTTCTAATTCTTGATCTTTTCCTTGTGAATGGCTACACGGATAACAAACGATCATACCCAAAGCATAGTGAAAAATTAATGAGATCTATCGAAAAACAAAAAAAGAAGTACCCTGACCTAAAGGTCGTTTTTATTACCGATGAAATTAATACAACATATGGCTCACATAAAGCACAGCAAATTGATCCACTGAAGAACAGTGGGGTAGAAGTAGTATATACAGATTTAGATAAACTGCGTGACCCTAATCTAATCTATTCTGGTATTTGGAGAGCAACATTTAAGTGGTTTGGACAAGCTGGATATGGCTGGCTTCCAAATCCAATGGAGAGCTCAGCACCAAATGTAACTGCTCGTTCTTATTTGAAATTATTGAATGTAAAAGCAAATCATCGGAAAGTGGTGATCTCAGAGGATGCTGGGCTCGTCCTATCTGCCAATCCGCATGATGCTAGTGGATTTCATTCGAATATTGCCTTTAAGGTAAAAGGGGAAATTCTGAAGGATATGGTAAAAGCAGAAAAAGCAATCGCTGAATTTTCAAATGGAAATCTTAAGTCATTTCCTACAGAGGCAGAATTAGATAAGGTTATTCAACCTTCCACTTCAAATGAAGAGTTATCAGTGACGGCTCAGATTCTTACAGAGGGCAAGGTCCAGGATCATGTCGTTCAAGCCATTCAAAAGGCAAAAAAGGAAAATGAAATTTGGATCGGCATGTTTTATTTGGCAGATCGAGATATCATAACAAGCATTGAAGATGCAGCAGAACGAGGAGTAAAAATAAACATCGTTTTAGATCCTAACCAAAATGCCTTTGGACAAGAAAAAATCGGTTTGCCGAATCTACCCATCGCTGCAGAGTTACAGAATTTTGACTATGAAAATATTAAAATTAGATGGTATGCCACCAATAAAGAGCAATATCACACAAAGCTCATCTACATAAAGAGTCAACAAGAATCAATTGTTATAGGAGGCTCGACCAATTATACCTCTCGAAATCTTGATGACTATAACTTAGAAGAAAGTATGAAAATCGTAGCACCAACAAACAGTGAATTGATAAAAGAAGTTGATGATTACTTCAATCGAATATGGAACAATAAAGACGGCACTTACACGGTGGAGTATGAAAAATACCAGAATCGCTTATCTGTATTTAAATACATGATGTATATCGTGCAAAAGGTTTTTCAAATGACAACTTATTAGGGACAATGTGGTCTCTAGGACCGAGGGGTAGGACCGAGGGGTCAGGTTCCTCGTCCCACATAATGCTAAAGAAGAAGGCTCATGTTGGAGAAATCGCGCGTGGTCTAAAAATCCTTCTCTTCTAAACTAATTCCGAACTGCCTCCTTATGGACTGAGACAAGGAACCTGAATCGGCTACACTTAACTAGACAGAAAAATTAAGGTCAAGTAGACTACAGATAATATTATCGAGGAGAATCTACAATGACTAAAAGAGAACGCCGAACATTTACTGAGGAATTTAAACAACAGATTGTGCAGCTTTACAACAGCGGCAAACCTAGAAAAGAGATTATTCAAGAATATGATCTTACTCCTTCGTCTTTAGATAAATGGGTGAGTCAGAATCAAACTTCTGGTTCTTTCAAGGAAAAAGACAATTTAACACCGGAACAAAAGGAACTAGCTGAGCTTAGAAAGCGAAATAAGCAATTAGAAATGGAGAATGACATTTTAAAGCAAGCCGCGCTGATACTAGGACGAAAGTAAATGTGATTAAGAATAACCAGCACAAATACTCGATATCAGCAATGTGCAAGGTCCTACAAATACCTAGAAGTACTTATTATTATGAAGCAAAAGAACGTCAGGCTGAAGACGACATCACTTCAGATATTATTGAGATTTTTCATGAGAGTTTCCAAAATTACGGGACTCGTAAAATCAAAAAGGAACTAGCTAAGCGTGGAAAGGTTGTGTCTAGACGTCGAATCGGACGAATAATGAAAGAACAAGGCCTGGTGTCTTCATATACTCTAGCGCAATTCAAGCCACATGCCAGTGGGACAAACGAATCGGAACAGAAAAATGAGCTTGATCGTCAGTTTACACAAGACGAAGCATTATCAGTCGTAGTAAGTGATTTAACATATGTGAGAGTCAATAAAAAATGGCAATACATATGTATATTTGTTGATCTTTTTAACCGTGAAATTATTGGATATAGTATCGGTCGTCATAAAAATGCTTTATTAGTTTATCGTGCGTTAGCGTCAATCAAAACAGATTTACGTAAGATTAAGCTGTTTCATACAGATCGAGGAAGTGAGTTTAAGAATAAGCTCATTGACGAGGCATTAGCGACTTTTAAT
This sequence comes from Metabacillus sp. B2-18, assembly GCF_021117275.1. NCBI lineage: Bacteria > Bacillati > Bacillota > Bacilli > Caryophanales > Bacillaceae > Metabacillus > Metabacillus sp. B2-18. Next base: position 4,598,148 of record NZ_CP088245.1, on the reverse strand, counting down.
ATCCAGCGATCGCTAAGCATGAAAGGATGCCCATATGATAATGCAGTAGCAGAAGCTACATTTAAAATCATTAAAACTGAGTTTGTCAAGGGACGTCATTTTGATAGTCTTGAAGAATTAGAGAACGAACTACAACAGTATATCCATTGGTTTAATCACAAACGAATCCATGGAACATTAGGCTATCTTAGCCCAATTGAATTTAAACTTGGACACCTTAAAAATGTTGTCTAGTTTAGTGTTGACTATCCAACCTGTCCCTTTGTCCCCATCAATTATTATAATAAGTGTAAGGAGGTGCTATTTCGTGATGTAATGCCCTTTTTGTGATGGTCAAGGTATTGTTTGTAAAGCACGGATAGAAAAATTAAAGCGTATTATTTATATATGTGATGAATGTGATACTATTTGGCTAGAAGGCAATAATATAAAAGAAAATAACTGTAATAGGTTTGATGATTTTATGAAGCAAAATAGTCTATTGCCTTTATGGAGTGAACTAACAGATATTAGAAGGGATTGGTAAAGCAGTTTCTAAGAGGCAAAAAAGCTGTACCGTGACTCAGTATGTCTGGCAATCCTATACTAATTCGATCAAGTAAAAGTAAACTAGTGATCTTCTCTATGAAGTTCACTAGTTTTTTGTAGGAAATATAGGAATTGATCTTCAGTTACAATGTTTATATTGAAATACGTGAGGCCAGATTATTGGGTGCCTGGCTTCTTATTTAATAATTGGGACAAGATACCTGTCTCACAAACCTGAATAAGGTGGTCAAAATATGAAGATTATTAATAGAAAAGAACTTGAAAATTTATTTGAGACCTTACATCCTAAGTTAGATTTATCGAATATTATTACTGTAGAGGATGAAGAATTATCACAGGTATTACATTATTTTCTGTTCTTAAAGCAATTTATTCAGGATATTGTAGCAAACTCTCCATTTAATTATTGTGAGGTTCTTTACAGCCGGTATTATTGGTTTGTTTATTTTAAAAATAATTATTTTGTGAAATTTGGTTATGATGGGGGAATGGTTCAACAGGCATTTATGCTTATTGAAGATCTAACTCATGAACTTGATGGAGAAGTAGACTGGGAGTTACTTGAAAAGATTAATAATGAATTAAAAACAGATTATTAAAAGAGACTGCTGGGACAGGTTCCACGTCCCAGCAGTCTCTTAAATCAATTTAATATTAATTCAACACATTAAAAGCAAACTAGTGATCTTCTCTATGAAGCTCACTAGTTTTTTTATGGAAACTAAAGAATGGTGTCCAGTAATTGGATATCATTCTTTTGCTGTGTAGGACAATGGAACAGGAATTATGCTTTTAGCTTCTCAAAAATGTAACCGTTGACAATCCAAAACCAACCATTTATTATATACACTATAAAGTAAATTAATTTAACTAACTTACTTTATGCCGTGTTTGTAACCGCTTAATTCCAAGCGGGGAAATTATCTAATTAGGGGGTAAGGGAATGAAAAAGAAAAAATGGTTAGGTATTGCGCTATCTACGCTTTTAACTGTTGGTGCTCTTGTTGGTTGTGCTGGGGGTAATGAAGATGCAAGCAGCAGCTCAGATGGTGGAGATAGTGGAGCAACAAAGATTACATACTGGGCTCCATTTTCAGGAGCAGATGGCCCGCGAATGAAGACAATTGTAGAAAATTATAATGAATCACAAACTGACTATAAAGTAGATTTACAGATTGTTCCACAAGATGAATACTATAAAACTGTTGATCTAGCATTTGCGGATCAAAAGAATACACCTGATGTGATGATTGTTCATACAGATCAGCTTACGAACTATGCAGAGAAAAATCTTTTAAAAGATCTAACAGATACCATTGCGGATACGGGTGTAAAAGCTGAAGACTATTCTGAAACAGCTTGGCAAGCAGGAACTGTTGATGATAAACAATACTCGATTCCACTTGATATTCATCCATTAATTCTTTATTACAACAAAGATATGTTTGAAGCGGCTGGCTTGGATCCTGAAAATCCACCAACAAATCGAGAAGAATTTGTAGAAGCAGCTAAAAAGCTTACAGACAAATCGAAAAATCAATATGGATTTGTTGTTCCAACTCTATGGCCGAATCAGTTTATCTATCCAACTGTTTTCTTCCAAAATGGTGGAGAGTTAATGAAGGATGGTAAACCGAATTACAACAGCCCAGAAGGTGTTGAAGCTTTAACATTCTTAAGAGATTTAGTGGCAAAAGAAAAAGTTTCTCCGGAAAATGTTCAACAAGACGGGGAAGTAACACTGTTTTTACAAGGGAAAAACGCGATGCAGTTAAACGGTCCTTGGATGATGGAGCAATGGGATAAAGCTGGTATCAACTATGGTGTAGCACCAGTGCCTCAATTAGGAACAGAGCAACAAGAAGCCTTTACAGCAGGGATAAAATGGTTGCCACAGGTTTTTACAGCAGAAAATTATCAATACATATTTGCCAATGATGGGGATACACCCGTCTTGAAATGGATGACAAATTCGTTATTCGTTGGTATAGCAGGAACGCTACTCGTGTTATTTGTAGACACACTTGCAGCATATGGACTTGCTCGCTTAGATGTGCCGTTTAAAAAGACGTTAATTAGTATTTTTATAGGTTCATTGACGATTCCTTGGATTATCACGTTTCTCCCGCTTTATATGGAATTTCGAACGTTCGGTCTTCTGGACACGTATGCCGTGTTAATTTTACCTTACTCAGCCAATGCGTTTGGAGTTTTTCTTCTTTATCAATATTTTAGAAGCTTTCCAAAGGAATTAGAGGAAGCTGCTTATCTTGATGGAGCGAACAAATGGCAGGTGTTTTTGAAGGTTGTTCTTCCTTCAGCTCGTCCTGTAATTTGGACTCTAGCAATCTTTACTTTTATGACGATTTACAATGATTTCTTATGGCCATTAGTGACAACAAGCTCTCCAGAGATGAGAACGATCACAACGGGAATAGCCGTTATGCAGCAAGGTAGCTTTGTATCGTCACCTGCAAAATTAATGGCTTTAACTTCGATTGCAACAATACCAGCTGTACTTTTATTTATTATCGGTCAGCGTTCATTCATTAAAGGTGTAACACAAACAGGGATAAAATAGTAACGAATTTAGGAAGGATTGAAAAATATGTCTATACCGCGTAACGACTATCCAAGACCACAATTTGTACGTAAAGAATGGGTTAATTTAAACGGAAAATGGGACTTTGCTTTTGATGATCAGAACGAGGGTCTCACAAAGAAATGGTTTGATACTTTTCCAACAGGACAACAAATTAACGTGCCTTTTGCTTTTCAAACAGAGCTAAGCGGCATTAACGATCAGAGCTTTCATGATGTAGTTTGGTATCAACGTAAGCTATCAGTTCCTGAAGGTTGGAGTAATAAAGAAATTATTCTTCATTTTGGAGCTGTCGATTATCGTGCGTGGGTTTATATAAATGGCAATCTTGCAACCTTTCATGAAGGTGGGAATACACCGTTTTCCGTTAATATCACGCACTTATTAAATTGGGGTGGAGAAGAAACTGTTACGGTTCGTGTTGAAGATCCTTCAGAGGATGTCACGATTCCTAGAGGAAAACAATATTGGCATGAAAAATCAGAGTCGATTTTCTACACTAGAACTTCAGGAATTTGGCAAACGGTATGGATGGAGCCGATTGAGAAGTCCTCACTAAGCTCGATTCGTTGGACTCCTGAAATTGATCGCGGAGATATTGAGCTTGAATTTGAGATTGATGGAGAAAATGTAAGCAATCTCTCATTATCTATTGATATTCGTTTTAATGGAGAAAAAATCATCTCTGATCAGACGAATATGCTAGAGATTTATAACAAAAGAAGCTATAACATCCGAAATCGTTTTACAGACAGAAGTAATATTCATGGTTCAGGTTGGTATTGGTCACCGGAAAATCCGAATCTGTTTGATGTAACTCTCACTTTAAGAGAAGGGGAAAAGATTTTAGATCAAGCAGACTCGTATTTTGGAATGAGGAAGGTATCCATTGAAAATGGCATTTTCATGCTGAATAACAAACCTTATTATCAAAAACTTGTTCTAGATCAAGGTTATTTTCCTGGAGGGTTATTAACAGCACCTTCTGATGACGCACTGAAAAAAGATATCGAATTGGCGAAGGAAATGGGCTTTAATGGAGCAAGAAAGCACCAAAAAGTTGAGGATCCACGCTATCTTTATTGGGCAGATAAACTTGGTTTCTTAGTGTGGGGAGAAATGGCTAACGCTTCTGAATACAGTGAAGAAGCCGCACGCCGCCTAGCAACAGAATGGTTTGATGTGATTAAAAGAGACTACAATCATCCATCCATCATTGTCTGGCTCCCATTAAATGAAAGCTGGGGAATTTCTCGAGTGGCTCATGATAAACAGCAGCAAGCACATGCCACATCGATGTACTGGAACACAAAGTCTGTTGATCAAACAAGGCCTGTTCTTTCAAATGACGGCTGGGAGCACACAATCTCTGATATTTGTGGAATCCATAATTATAGGAACGAAGAAGAATTGAAGCAGGCCTATAAAGATGTTGAAAGTGCCATCTCAACAACTCCAGCAAACCGTGTGATTTATGCGAATGGTTTTTCCTACAATCATGAACCGATTCTGATTACAGAGTACGGCGGGATTGCCTATCAAGTTGACAATACTGAAGGCTGGGGCTACTCATCTGTTAGAAATGAAGAAGATTTTGTTTTAGAGTATAAGAAACATACAGAGGCACTAATGAATAGCCCGATTATTCAGGGGTTCTGCTACACTCAATTAACAGATGTTGAGCAAGAAATTAATGGCTTGCTAACATATGATCGTGTCCCTAAATGTGATCTGAAAAAAATTAAGGAAATAAATGATCAGAAATAGTTTGCTAAAAATTTTAAATCCTTGTGTTCTTATCGAACATAAGGATTTTTTACTGTCAGTTTAGGTAGGATATTTATCACAATACATAAATGGTTTATAATTAAATCAAATTAATTAAATAATTTAACTTTTATAATATACTGTTACGTTAGATATAAAAAATAGAGGTGTAGGGGCATGATATTTAGTCTTAACATAGGAAGCTTCGAAGGGATGAAATCGCAAAATCAATCAACTATCCTGAATTTGATTCGATTAAAAGAACCAATTTCAAGAGCGGAAATTGCAAAGTTAACCAAGTTAACTAAACCAACCGTTGGAGCTTTAGTAAGTGAGTTAGCAGAAAGAAATTTAATTACAGAGGAAAAATCGGATACAGCAGTAGCGGGTGGTAGAAAGCCGATCATGTTACGAATCAACTATTCGGCCTACTATGTTGTTGGTGTGTATGCTGCCGCCGAAGTTATCCGCGTCATATTAACAACAATGGACGGAAAAATGGTTTTTGATTATAAAAAAGATATAACAGAGCTTCCTTCCAAAGAAGAGTTTATTGAAATGATAAAGTCTAGTATCTCTTATGTTATGGAAGAAACAAATGCAGAAAAAGACCTGATCCTGGGAATTGGTTTTGCTATGCACGGATTAGTTGACCCTGATAACGGAATCGCTATTTTTTCACCACATTTGCACTTAGAAGATATTCACCTTAAAGAAATTCTAGAGAAGGAATTCTCTATACCCGTGATCGTCGAAAATGATGTAAGAGCGTTAGCTATCGGAGAAAGCTGGTTCGGTCAAGGACAAGAAATCTCAGACTTTATTTGTATCAGTGTTGGTCGAGGAATTGGTTCGGGAATTGTTATTAATAACGAGATTTATAAAAGTTCATTTAATACAGCTGGAGAAATCGGCCACACCATCGTAAATATCAATGGACCGCGCTGTCAATGCGGAAACCACGGATGCTTAGAGGCGTACGCTTCAGAAATTGCTATTCTCGATCGAGCGAAGAGGAAGCTTAAGGACAATAAAGATTCCGTTATGACGGAAAACGAACTTTCAATTCCAGTTATATTCCGCGCAGCCAAAGAAGGCGATGAACTTGCGAAAAAGATCCTTCAAGATTCAGGTGAATCATTGGGAATAGCGACAGCAAACTTGATTAATATTTTGAAACCCACAAAAATTATTTTAGAGGGCAGTATTTTTGAAGAAGGAGATATTCTGCTATCTCGTGTAAGAGATATGGTCCAAAAATACACCATTAGAAGCTCGAAGGAAGAAGTCTCAATTGTTTGTTCAGAGTTAGGTAAAAAAGGAATGGTATTAGGAGCAGTGGCGTTGGTGCTGCGGGAGATGTTTAAGGTTGGCGGGTTGCATTAGAGGTTGCGGTAGGGACAGGTTCCCTGTCCCACTTTCGTATTTAGATGGGACGTGGGGACAGGCACCTCGTCCCACTCCTGTTTTACATAATATAATATGGTGTTGCAGAAAGCTCATGCGAGAGAGATCTCGTGTGGGCTTTTTTGTTTTTAAGTGCCGATGATTGTTCTTTTTTCCAAAGAATTGGGACAGGGTACCTGTCCCTCTGTCCCACCACCAAAGAACCGGGACAAGGTGCCTGTCCCCTTGACAAAAACAACAAAAACAGGTTACCTTTGTGGTGGTAACCATAAATGTTTTGAGAAGCGGATACAAGAATTAAAACAGAGAAGGAGGAGTTCAATAGAATGAAAACAGCTTATATTAATGCCACTTTCTTTTCTTTAGATCGTGATAATCAAGTCTATGAAAACGGTATGATGATTACCGAAGATCATCAAATTACCTATATCGGCAAGCATAAGGCTGAAGGAACTGATGTTGACCAAGTTGTTGATTTAAAAGGAAAATGGGTTCTTCCGGGGTTAGTTAATGCACATTCACATATTTTAATGACTCTTTTGCGCGGTAGTGGTGATGATATGCTGCTAAAGCCGTGGTTGGAGACGAAAATATGGCCACTGGAACAGCAATATACAACAGAGATTGCTTCTGTCAGTGCTCAGCTTGGAATTTTAGAAATGTTAAAAACAGGGACGACAACATTCTCAGATATGTTTAACCCGAATGGAATCGATTCTGATGTGGTGATTGAATCCATAATGAATACAGGGATTCGAGGAGCTTTTTCTCATACAATCTTTAGCATGGGCACCCCCGAAGAACAAAAAAGCAATTTAGTAGAAGCCGAGCGTTTTGCTAAAATCTACAAAACTGTCGCAGATGGAAGATTTACAACAATGGTTGCACCGCACAGTCCGTATTCCTGTACAACAGATGCTCTACTAGAAAGCCTTAGAATAGCGAAGGAAAATGAGTTAATGATCCATATTCATGTATCTGAAACAGACTATGAAATTTTGGATATTGAAAAACGTTACGGAGCTCGTCCTGTTGAGTATCTTCGAGGCTTGGGGATATTTAATCAGCCTACTGTAATGGCACATGGAGTGGTTCTTAATGATGAAGAAAGAGACATTCTAAAGAATTACGATGTAAGAGTTGCCCATAATCCTATAAGTAATTTGAAGCTAGGGTCAGGGGTTGCTGATATTGTTAGTCTTCTAGATAAAGATATAAAAGTGGGAATTGCGACTGACAGTACAGCTTCTAATAATAACTTAGATATGTTTGAGGAAATGAGAGTTGCTGCTTTGCTTCAAAAAGGAATGTATAAAGACGCAACGAAGCTACCTGCTGAGAAAACATTAGCTTTAGCAACAAGAATCGGAGCAGAAGCGATTGGAATGGGACATACAGGTTCCTTAGAAGTTGGAAAAAAGGCTGATTTTATTACAATCTATCCTTATGACAAAGTGCATTTACAACCAGTTAGTGAGGCATATTCGCATTTAGTATATGCCGCTAAGGGAAGCGATGTTTGTGATGTATATATTGACGGCAAACAAGTCGTGAAAGAGGGAAGCTGCTTAACGATTGATGAAGAAAAAATAATAGCAGAAACAAATCGTTTGAAAAGAGAACTTATTAGCTAACCTGGAGGGAGAAAGCAATGAAAAATAGCGAACGAATTCAAGAAACAAAGGATTATATATTATCAAAAATTAAGTTTTGTCCAACTGTTGGACTAGTATTAGGATCTGGACTTGGGGTATTAGCAGAAGAAATTGAGAACGCAACCTATATTAACTATGATGAAATTCCACATTTTCCTGTTTCAACCGTGTCAGGTCATCAAGGTCGTTTAGTTATCGGAGAATTAAAAGGTAAACAAGTAATCGCCATGCAAGGACGTTTTCATTTTTATGAAGGTCATTCTCTTGATGCTGTTACATATCCAATTAAGATCATGAAAGCTCTTGGTGTTACGCAGCTTATTGTGACAAATGCGGCTGGAGGGATTAATCCTAATTTTAAACCAGGTGATTTAATGATTATTAACGATCATATTAACATGACATCGCAAAATCCTTTAATCGGTCCAAATGAAGGTGGCGTGAGATTTCCAGATATGTCTGAGGCATATTCAGAGAGACTAATTGAATTAACAAAAAAAGTGGCAAGTAAACATAACATAAACGTTCTAGAAGGTGTTTACGCTGGTATGCTTGGACCTAGTTACGAAACACCAGCTGAGATCAAACTTTTAAGTGTTTTAGGTGCAGATGCAGTGGGAATGTCAACTGTTCCAGAGGTAATCGTGGCTAGGCACGGTGAGCTAGAGGTGCTCGGAATTTCTTGTATCAGTAATATGGCCGCTGGAATTTCTGAGGTTTCTTTAACACATGAAGAGGTTATGGAAACGACGGAGAACATTAAAGCTCAATTTTTATTGTTAGTAAAAGAAATTGTTAGTGAGCTGTAGACGGAGGAATGAATGATGCTTCAAAAATTAAATCAACATTTTCAGCTTGCAGAAAATAAGACCACTTTTAAAACAGAGGTTATGGCTGGTTTTACTTCGTTTTTCACCTGCGCTTATATCATATTGGCGAATCCTTTAATTTTAAAAGATGCCGGAATTCCTTTAGGCGCTTCTGTCATTGCAACGATTGTTGCCTCCGTTATAGGATGCCTACTAATGGCCTTATGGGTGAATGCCCCAATTATTATGATTCCGGGCATGGGAGTTAACGCTTTTTTTAGCTATACAATGGTTCAATCTTTAGGGCTTTCCGTTCAACAAGGGATGTTAGTGATCGTCTTGTCAGGATTATTTTTCTTTATTGTTAGCATGTCTTCGTATGGACATAAAATACTAGAATCGGTTCCGACTTCATTAAAGCATGGAATTACCGTTGGAATAGGACTATTTCTTACTTTTATAGGCTTACAAAAGGGTGGAATCATTCAATCTAGTGAAACAACAATGCTGGCACTTGGTCAGTTGAATAGTCCAGTGACAGTCTCGACAATTGTAGGAATTATCATAACATTAATACTATTTGTCCGGAATATCAAAGGTAGTTTGTTAATCGGTATTGTTGTGACGAGTGTGATGACAATTGCACTTGCTGATGGAAATCATAGTAGTATCGTGGACTTCCAAACATCGAATAACAATTTATTTCAATTAAGTGAACTGAATTTACTGCAAATTCCATTTTGGATCGCTGTTTTTTCAATGACAATGATTGTTTTATTTGAAAATATGGGGTTACTTAGCGGAATGCTGCCTGATATGAAAAAATTCCCCCGAGCGTACAAAGCTGTTGCGATTTCAACGATTGCTTCAGGGGTAGTTGGGACAAGTCCAACAATCGCTTCTGCTGAGAGTGCGGCAGGAATTTCTGAAGGTGGAAGAACGGGGATACCTGCTTTTGTGGCGGCTATTTTATTTGGTTTATCGATCTTTGCCATGCCTTTAATTCAGCTTATCCCTGGCAATGCCGTAGCACCTGTGTTGATTTTAATAGGGGCACTTATGATGTCGTCAGTGAAAGACATTCCTTTTCATGATCTTTCAGAGGGATTTCCGGCATTTTTAATCATTATCTGTATCCCTATGACATCGAGTATTGCCGATGGATTGGCGTTCGGCTTTATTGTGTATCCGATCGTGAAGATTGCTATTGGTAAATGGAAGCAAGTGTCACCGCTTATATATGTGATTTCAACTCTGTTTCTGTTGAATGTTGTTGCTTCGGCTTTACTTTTGCATTAGGAGTTAGAAAAAACCACTCTAAAGTGGTTTTTTCTAATTAATATCTTAATTTCATAAGGGTACTTTTTATATCAGAATCACTCATTACCAAATCATAATGCTTTTCATTAATTTTTGCTAAGGCAAGGTCATGGTAGAAAAACTCTGTAAAAATCTTAATAAATGGTTTGGACATTGTTTTTAAGGCCTGCCAGGCATTCTCTTCCATACCAGCAAAAATAACTTCTTTGTCATCTACAATAATTAAGCGAAAATGTTCAAGTGACTGGTGCTCTGATGCAGGAATAAGGGCATGAATATTTGATAGGGGCGTGTCAATGCTACCGACTACTAGTACCTCAACATCTACTCCCTGTTTTTCCTTTTCAATTAATAGCGGTAAATAATCATTAAGATCTTCATTCCAAGTGGAAATTCGAATAGAGTTCTTTGCTTCTTGCACAAGCTGTTTACTTTGTGCTCGAATTGATGCATCAACCTTTAAACTCCAAACATGCTCATCATAGTATGATTTTTTTTGAAAATTTGTGTTTTCTAGTTGTTTTAAATTATTTTGAAATTCTGTATTTAATTTTTCAATTGCAAGTGATAACGGCAACGCGGTATAATACTTTTTGTTTTCAGAAACAGAATCTAGTATCATTCCTTTTTCAATCATGCGAGATATAACTTCATAGACCTTTGATTTTGGAACACCTGAATATTTAACAATGCTGGTAGCATCCATTGGCTCCTCACTAGACACTAGAACTTCATAAACACTACTTTCATATTGTGAAAAACCAAACTTCTGTAACATAAATCCTCCTATAACTAATCACATTTTCGTACATACTATCTACTAAATATAATAATTTAAATGGAGGTATTATGCCAATGGGTATCTGATAATCGACAAAATTCGACTTCTACAACCAAAACTCGTTTGACAAACAATACTTTAATAATGTATGCTATGTATGCGGTTACTAATCTAGTGGTAACTTAATATAATTTAAAGAGGTAGGACATCTGACGTTTTGTAAAATGAAAGGGATTTCAGTTTAATTTAACTCAAAATATGGGGGGATCCATAATGAATTTTCTTTGGGGAATTATGGGCATTGTTTTTATTTTAGGAATTGCATTTTTATTCTCAAACAATAAGAAAGCGATTAATTATCGTACGGTTTTAGGTGGACTTGCTATTCAAATACTATTTGCTTTTATTGTTTTAAAATGGGAGCTTGGACAAAAAGCGCTTAACTGGCTATCTACGAAGATACAAGATATTACGAGCTACACAAATGAAGGTGTAACGTTCTTATTTGGTGGTTTAATAGGAAATGAAGGGATCGGATTTATTTTTGCCTTTCAAGTTTTAACGGTTATTATTTTCTTTTCTTCGCTAATTTCAGTCCTTTACTATGTTGGAATTATGCAGTGGGTTGTTAAAATCATTGGCGGTGGACTTTCGAAGTTATTAGGAACAAGTAAATCAGAATCAATGTCAGCAGCAGCGAATATTTTTGTTGGACAAACGGAAGCACCACTAGTTATTCGTCCGTATATTGCTAAAATGACACAATCAGAGCTTTTTGCCGTTATGACAGGTGGTCTTGCATCTGTTGCAGGTTCTGTTTTAATTGGATATTCATTAATGGGCGTACCTCTTGAATATCTTTTAGCAGCAAGTTTTATGGCAGCACCTGCAGGTTTAATCATGGCAAAAATCATGATTCCTGAAACGGAAAAAGCAGTAGAAGAACAAACTGCTGCAACAGCTGAATCAATTAATTCAGCAGAAGATATTGATGATAAAGATGACGAACCAGCAAACGTAATTGATGCAGCGGCACGCGGAGCATCTGACGGATTAGGTTTAGCTCTTAATGTAGGTGCAATGTTACTAGCATTTATTGCTTTAATTGCACTAGTTAACGGAATGTTAGGTGGAATTGGTGGCTGGTTCGGATTTGGATCACTTTCACTAGAAATGATATTAGGCTGGGTTTTTGCTCCAATTGCGTTTATGATCGGTGTACCTTGGGCAGAGGCGCTTCAAGCTGGTAGCTTCATCGGACAAAAAATTGTCTTAAACGAATTTGTAGCATATGCTGCATTTACACCTGAAATGGCTAATTTATCAGATAAAACAAACATTGTTATTAGCTTTGCTTTATGTGGATTTGCAAACTTCGGATCACTTGCTATTCTTCTAGGCGGCTTAGGTGGTCTTGCCCCAAGCAGACGCCCAGACATCGCTAAACTAGGCGTGCGTTGTGTCATCGCCGGAGCATTGGCATCACTTTTAAGTGCAGCGATTGCTGGGATGTTGTTTTAAGGTGTTCCTAAGGTTGTTCCTAAGGGACAGGTTCATTGTCCCGGGGACAAGGGGTCAGGTTCCGTGTCCCGTATTGATATGATAATCAGAAAGCTCATGTGAGAGGAATCTCGTGTGGGCTTTTTCTTTTAATTGTAAATAAATAGGTTAGTGAAGTGCATTTTGAGATATCCTGTTAAACTAGTTTGATGTGAAAGTTTTCTAACTAAGGTGCTAGCATGTTTGATTGATTATTGGAATCTGCAATCGGAGGTAATAGCTTCCTACAATCCTAAAATTATTTTGCGTATTAAATGGAGTAGAAATAGAACGATCAGCATCGTCATCTGGAATGCATTTATATGTAAAAGGGAAAGTAAAGGTGTAACCTAATTAATGTAACAAAAATCCCTCCCGTCTTTAAGGAGGCCACTGAAAATCTGACGATTTTAAAGATTATTCATGTGAGTTTAAAAAGAGCCGACTTTTTTTCCTTTTTTAGGAATTAAAGTCGGCTCTTTCTTTGCATTAGCCACATATTTTCTCTAATTTTACCCTAGTAGCTTTAGAATTCTTTTAATGTTTACCGTAAATATAGCCATGGCGCCTTGCAACTCCATGCTAATTAGACCCGAGGATTTTGCCACATTATACCCGTGTCTGTGTTTTAATTCACTATTTTTCGCTTCAATTTTATAACGCTCTTTAGACTTTTCCTTAAAATATACACTTTTCTGGAATTGTGCTTGGGATGAATGTTGATCAGACTTAAGGGAAACAGAATATGTTTTACTTTTGGCTCCCTCTTTGTAGCACCCTTCTCTGAAAGGACATCTCTTGCATTTTTCAACATTAAAATAGTAGGTATCAACTTGGTTTTTGCCTACTCCTTTTTTACCTTGCCTAGCTTTCCGTACAGCCATATGCCCTGCCTTGCAGACATACATGCCCGCATCCTTATTGAATTCAAATTCATCCTCTTTTTTTCGGGTACCCTGAGTTATGGAAGGATTTAATTTTGAGACCAGTTTAATTCCATTTTCCTTACTATATTGAATGTTGTCTTTCTCAGAATACGCAGTATCCCCAATAACCGTTTCAATTTCCATTCCTGCATCTATACTTTTCTCAACAAGTGTCTGTAGCTCTTTTCCATCATTTTTTTCTCCGGTTGTAATCGTTGCGGCTGTAATAATTCGCTCTTCACTCATCGCCAGATGAGTTTTATAGCCAAAGAATGATGAGTCAGCTGCTTTGTGTCCGACTTTGGCATCTAGATCATTCATGGACTGTAGCTGTTCGATATCATCTGCAACGGCTTCTTTCAGGAGATTAAGATGTTCCTTGACTTTTGGATACTCTAAAAGGCTTTCTTCCTTTTCAATCACTTCAATGAGCTCTTGGGAATAAGTAATCTCATCTTCAAGTAGATCATTGTTTGGCTTTACGGGGAATTTCTTCTTCATACTCTCGTTAATTTTATAAATTGCTTTTCTGAGGTTTTTGGAGCGCTCCATTAGTATTTCTTTTGGAGTCATTTGATTATATCTCGCCTTTGTATGGGTGGCATCTACAATAATGGACTTGCTTTTAATAATCTCTTTCTCAATGGCAATCTCCACTGTCTTATTGATAAGCATGTCTAATAAGTTCATGTCTTTTAACCTAAGCTTACGAAACTTTGTCAAAGAACTTGAATCAATAACGGCTTCCTCCGGAGCCATATCCAAAAAATATTTGAAGGACATATCATATTTTGAACGCTCGATAATATCAACATCTGAAACATCATGAATGGTTTTCAAAAACAAATATTTAAACATGCGAATAGGATCTATCGCATTCCGCCCATTATCTAGACAATATTTATCCTTTAATTCTTCGTAAATAAAAGAAAAGTCAATTAGATCCTTAATTCTTCGTAACATATTATCCTGAGGAACGACGATATCATATAGAGCCACATATGGACTAAACATCATTGTTTGTTGTTGTTGTATCATTGGAAACCACCCACTTATATTTATAATTTTAATTATAAAGTAAAAAAGGTAGAAAGGTTCACCTAAGTGAATCTTTCTACCTTTTACTTGGACTTTTTCAGTGGCCTCTCTTTAAGGGAGGGATTTTTCACTTAATAAATGGGACAAGGAACCTGTCCCCTTAATTTAACAACTCAATAATCTCATCATTTCCAATGTCATAAGCATGATCAACAGCTGATATTCCTTCAGAATCAGTAAGAGCAGGATCTGCACCTGCTTCTAATAATTTTTTAATAGTATCAATATCCTCTTCATAAACAGCAGATATTAATGCCGTCCATCCCCAGCTATCCTGCCAGTTAGGATCTGCGCCATATTCAACGAGCAAGGGAATAAAGTCGGCCTGATCATTTGTAACAGCGATCATTAGGACACTTTCTTCGTATTCATTTACTTCATTAGGGTCTTCACCACTTAGTAAAAGGTCCTCCACTTTTGCTTGATCAGCATCTATTACAGCCTGCATTAAAGGAGTATATTCAGCTCCATATTCAATCTCCGTGAAAAATTCATCCAGTTTGCTAGTGAATTGTGATAGAACAACAGCAGTTCCTACACCAAAACCAATGAAAATTGTTGGAATAACAACAAAGATAACGAACATTAACAAAACAATTCTCTTTGTTCTGCTTTTTAGCTGTACGGATGGTTCACCATATGTGAAAAGTTCTATCTCATGAATACGCTTTGGAATAGGAGGATGTGTTGATAATAACTCAGTTAAAATAGCAAAAATCCCCCGTTTTTCGTTGTATTGCGTTAAATATTCTTGAATATTGACTTTGTTATAAAGCCTTCTACCCGCAGCTAGAACTAAAAGACCATTGATAGCATTTTCCGGTTTTTCTGTATAATGGGCTGCCATACGGTCACATGTATATTCTGCCATTCGTGAATAGCTTGTGCCTAGGAATGGTATCCACATAGATAGAGAGAGTAGTATACTTTTAGCAATATGATTTCTTTTGATATGAGCTAACTCGTGTGCAATGACGTAGTCGATATCGAAGTCATCTGAATCCTCTGCAATATCAATGAAATCAGAGTATAGCACAACCATGTTTTTCCCGAATAATGCGAGAACTTTTGTAGCGAAAGCATTTAAAAGTCCACCAGATTCAATTACATACACTTCAGGGACCTTGTCTAAATTCATCTTTTGACAAAGAGTGATCACCTTATTGTGAAGCTCAGGAAACTGATTTTCTCTTAATCTCACCCCATTTAATTGGATGTGTGCCATAGAGAGAGCATGTGAGAATAGTGATATTAATCCAATCGCTAATACGATAAAAACACCAATGATCGAAAGAAGTAAGTATAATGCCATAAAAACGCTGACGATGACACAGATAATAAATAGCGTTTCTTCGTGCTTATGGACAAGGTTTTTATTGTTTTCCATTTTTTTCAACTCCTAACAGTTACTAACAGACAAATTTCATTATATGATGTTTAAAGATGAAAATGAATATAAAAACAACCTTTTCTTTTAGGGAAAGGATGGGAAATACATTTTAGAAATGTGGTATGATTTAAGTGGTTGAAAACAGGGTGAAATTGGAAATTATTTTCATGGGAAAATTTGAAGTATGAGGTGGAAAACAAGAATGAAAGCTAGTACAAAAAAAGAAATACTTTCTTGGATAAAAACACTTGCACTTGCGATTATCATTGTTTTTGTTTGTCGACAATTTATTTTTACCCCAACATCTGTATTTGGAGAATCCATGTCACCGACATTACATGATGCGGATCGGGTGATACTGAGTAAAACATCAGAGATTCAGCGCTTTGATGTGGTCGTGTTTGATGCTCCAGACCTTGAAGGAGAACACTATATAAAGAGAGTAATAGGTCTACCTGGCGATACGATTAAAATGGAAGATGATGTTCTTTCTATCAATGGCGAAGAATTCCCAGAAGAGTATTTAAGAGAAAATAAAGAAAATAATCCATTAGAAGAACTAACATTTGACTTCACCCTCGAAGAAATCACAGGAGAAACAAAAGTACCAAAAGACAAGCTCTTTGTAATGGGAGACAATCGCTTAGACAGCAAAGACAGCAGATTATTCGGATTCGTACCATATGACTCTGTCGTTGGTGAAGTGAAGTTTCGGTTTTATCCTGTGAATGCGGTGGGAGTTCCGGAGTAGGTGGTGCCTGTGGTCAAACCCCCAATAAATAGACAAAAAACAAAACGACAAAATTGGAAAATAAATGAAATGTAATTGTCCTTTGAATTTTAAACTGAGATTTATTTAATACTTGACATGGAGCCTCTGTGGGCATTATTCTGCCACCAAAAAGCCAGCCATTTAGTTAATGGTTGGCATACCAAACAAGGCAATCATGCCCACCACTTCATATCAAGTTGCTGCTTTGAAGTTTGATACGCAAAGCCCCAGCTTCTTAGTTTGGATATAATCCTTATAATATTCACTTGGAGAAACAAAACCGGTTCTTGTATGAATTCGTTCCTCGTTGTAATAATGTACATATTTTTTAAAGTTTGTATCACTTGTTTTTATGTTATTTGTGGGATAAAAACATGGAAACTCAGATTTTAGTTGGGAAAAAAAGCTCTCTATTACCGCATTGTCCCAACAATTTGCTTTACGTGACATACTCGGAGTAAAGTGTAGATTCTTGCTTAATTCATTGTAACTAAGGGATCTATAGACACTTCCTTGATCACTATGAATGACTACGCCTTTTAAATCTTTCAGATTTCTATTTTTCATCGCCTTTTTTACAGTAGCTTCAATTAATTCAGTGTTTGGACTTGTGCTAATCTCAAAAGCAATAATTTCACTGTTAAATAAGTCTAGAATAGCTGAGATACATCTTTTATGTGACCCAATCCATACCTCAGTCATATCTGTTACCCATTTTTGATTAGGGTGAACTGCTTTGAAATTTCTTTTTAAAATATTTTCATATACAAAACCAGCTGCTTGAACTTTAGACTCTTTGGTTGTTTTTGGCCGTCTTACTTTGGCTTTTAAGTTTGTTACTTTCATTAAGCGAGCTACTCTTTTGTGATTCACTACTATTCCTTTATTCTTCAATACTTTCGAAATTCGTTTAGCACCATAGGTGCCCTGATGACGATTATAGATACGTTTAATAAGGCTTAAAATTTCACGATCCCCTTTACCAATTTTTCTACTAGGACGTTTAATATAAGCGTAATATCCACTTTTAGATACCCCTAAAACCTTACATAACAACACCACAGAATATTCCTCTCTCAAGTGGGTAATTGCCTCATATTTTGTGTTTATTTTTTCTCCTTGAGAAAGGCCTGGAACTTTTTTAGGATTTCATTCTCTAGTTCTTTTTCTTTAAGTTTCTTTTCTAACTCTCTTATCTTTTCATCTTGTTTTTGAGTTGAAGAATGGGCAACAGATTTAGGATTAATTAATCCTTTTTCTCCATTTTTCTTATATGCATTAACCCATCGATTAACCGTATCACGATGAAGGTCTAAATCTTTAGCCACAATTGCCACTGGTGTAAGATCTTCCAATACTCTACGAACAGCTTTTAACTTAGTTTCGACAGTATTATGTTGTTTTGCCATCTCTTATCCCCCCAATAAAAATGTATATATGTCGTACTTTAATTATAATTCATATGTCCATTATAAGGGGGTCGAGCACTGTCACTTCCCGAAATTTGTCGAAATGAATGTATGGTTTCTATCA